>CABQMC010000092.1 GCA_902465115.1 uncultured Collinsella sp. | reverse complement strand
AGGAAGTTGAGACACTCAACTTCAGAGTCTCCTAACCAAGGCGCCCGGCGAGCAGTTAATGCTCGCCGGGCGCCTTGCCGTCTGCGGATTTTGGGACATGCGGCCCGCCTTTTCGGCCCATCTGTCGGTACACTAAAAGCACTATGGGTACCCGCGAGCGACATATCGGCCACGCGGCCGCCCGATCCGCACCCGTGGCGGATCCCAGGGGCGGCAGGCTCTTCGCCATGCCGCGATTCCTTGTTGGCATAACGCATCAGGTGTACCGTCACCGCGTCTTTGCTATCGCCGGCGCCATCACCGCGCTGTTCCTCATGCTTTTGGCGGTCTTGCCGGCGCTGTTTGCCTTCGACCCCAAACTTTCTAACGCCGTGCCCGCCTATAGCGAGGTGTCCGAAGAGGTCGTGGATGCGCTCGTCCATTCGAGCTCTCTCCCGCTGCTTGTCGCCGCAATCGCATTTTCGATCTGGGGCGTATCGGTCTATCTGCGCTGTTTGGACTATGTGTTGCGCCGCCGCCTTGTTGCCATCGCCTCCATCTGCGCTCTGTGGATGATCGAAGTCATTCTCAAGTACAAGTCGTTCACGCCGTTCTATGCCACCGTGCTGTGGTACCTGTACTACGTGCCCATGACGCTCATTCCGCTGCTCTACCAGTTGTGTGGTCTGCGCCTTGCGGGCCTGGAGCAACACCGCCTGGGTCGCCGCTACTGCGCTGCGCTGTGGATTGTGGCCATCCTGCTTATCGGATTTGTGCTCACCAACGATTTTCACCAGCAGGTCTTCCGCTTTGACCGTACAAGCGACACCTGGAGCAACGATTACACGTACGGCTGGGGTTATTTCGCCGTCTTAGTGTGGACGGCCTTTAACTTCGTGACCTTTTTTATCCTGGTTGGTCGGTCCTCGTCCTTTCGCATCCAGCGTTTCTCGGGCACGGCGGCGCTCGTACTGCTGGGTGGCGCATTCTTTGCCATCTCGTATGCGTTGCGCGTGCCCTGGGCATGGAGGCTCAACTTTTCGCTCGTCTATTGCGTCCTGTGCGTGGTGGCGATGGAAATCTGTCTCGATTGTGGTGTCATTCCGTCGTATCACGACATCGCCGGCATTTTCGACACCTTGCCGCTCGACCTCAAAGTTCTAACGCGCGACCTGCAGGAGGTCTATGCCACGCCGGTGTCAAAGCCAATGCCGGTAGGCGTGCGCGAGGAGTTGCGGACCCAGGAGCACGGCCGCGCCCATGCCTTTGCCGTGGCGTCCGATCCCGATGTGATGTACCGTGCCTTTCCACTGCTGGGCGGATCGGCCCTGCTTGCCCAAGACGTGTCGGAGCTCAACGAGCTTAACCGTGAACTGGCACATCGTCGCATGGAGTTGCAGCGTCAAAACGAGCTGCTCGCCGCCGACTACGACCTTAAGACGCATTTGGCAGATCAAGAGGCCGAGACCTTGCTGGTCCAAGACGTGGACCAAGCGCTTGCCCGCGCGCTCGAAGGGATGTACGACCTGCTGAGCTCGCTGCCGCCGTTGACCGACGAAGCGTCTTCGCACGAGCGCTACCGCATGCTGCAGCGCGCCAAGATGCTCGCCGCCTATTGCAAGCGCAAGGGGTCGCTCACGTTGGCACAGCACGGGGAGAGCGGTTTTGATCGCGACCGCATTCAGCTCATTGCCAACGAGCTCGCAAGCGACCTACGCACCATCGATATCGATTGCGCCTCGATTATCGCCATACGGCGTCCGTTGCACGCCAGTACGGTAAGCGCCCTGTACGACTGCGTGTATGACTTTGCGTTTTTTGCCTACACCACCGACCATCCGGCGCTTATGTATCACTTGGGCGACCATGACCGATGCAGTGTCGAGCTGCGCGCCACGCTTTTTTCCAACGATGATGAAGATCTTTCGCAGACGCCCGCTGCGCAAGAGCTCGAAAGCGCTCTGCAAGGGCGCAACGTGGCATACCGCCTTGAGGGCGAGCCTGGCCAGCTGCGCATGATCGTCTTGATGCCGAGGGCGGGTGAGTAACGATGCAGATTTCGCTCATCCTTCCCCAAATCGTTGCGCTCGATGTTGTCTTTGCCTTGGCTGCGTGTCTGCAGACGATCCACGTTCCGCTCATTTCATCGCGCCGCTCGTCCTATAACCGTAAGGTGATTTGCGCCTACGAGGCGAGCCTCGTGGTTCACCTGGTGGTTTCGGCGCTTATCCTGTTCGCGTCGTCTGGCTCGTATCTGGTGGCGCCGCTTGACGTTTGCGCCAAGGCAATGGGCGGAGTGCTGTGGCTCAATGCCGCAATCTTTGCCTATGGCGTGGTGCTTATGGTGCGCTATCGTCGCCCCGTCATGCTGGTCGAGCTGCTGCTTGTTGTCGCCGTTACACCGCCGGTGGTTTTTGCCATGGGCTCGGCGTGGACCGTTGTCCTTATCGCAGAGGGGGCGTTCTTCCTGTTCCGTTCCGTCGCGGCGCTCTTGATGGACGTCCGTAACCGCCAGGAGGATATCACCGCGTTCTCGACGATCGAGACCATCAACGTGATTCCCGTGGGCATCCTGTATCTGGACAGGAGGGGCCGTCCGCTGCTCATGAACCGCTGCATGCGCAAAAACCTGGTGGAACTTCATATGCCCACCGATCTAGGTGACATGAGCGGCACATGGAACGACCTGCGCAAACTTAGCATGCAAATGCCCGAAAGCAGTAGGAACCGCGTGCGGATTAACTTGGACCGTTTTGGTGAGGCTCGCGCGGTGATCGAGATTTCTCCCGCCGAGATTCGCCTATTTGTGCACGACGAGGTTATGGTTTCGGGCCGCCTCTTTGAGCGCATTATCGGACTGGACGTGACGGAATACGCACACGCCTACGACCGCTTGGCGCAAGCAAACCACCTGCTTGAGCTTGCGGGCCAAGAGCTCCAGTCCCAGATCGAAGAAGTTAAAAAGGTTGCCGACAATGCGGCCTACCTACGTATGCGCGCCCGCGTTCACGATGTGATCGGGCAGCGCCTGTCCATTCTTCATCGCTATTTGGAGGAGGGGCGTCTGGACGATGAGTCGCTCGAGCAGATCGACCCGTTGCTACGCTCAATTGCCGCCGATTTGCGTAGTGGTGGTGCCAGCGAGCCTGCAGAGCAGCTGGGTGATATCGTCCATGCTTTTGGCCTGGTGAGTGTGCAGATCGATGCTGAGGGTGCGCTGCCTGAGGACGCGCGTGTCGCCGCAGCCTTTCTGCAGATTATCCGCGAGGCCTCGACCAATGCTACCAAGCATGCGCAGGCCCATCAGGTCCATGTGCGCCTGCGGCAGGAGACGTCGGAAGACGGCGCTGTTGCGCGGATGGTCGTTTCTAACGACGGCGCGCCTGCACCCGTATCGTATCGCGAGGGAACGGGTATCCCTGGTATGAGGCATGTCGCACAGAATCTGGGCGGCAGCCTGGAAGTCCACACCGCCCCGCCCTTCACGCTTACGGTGTCCATCCCGCTCGCCTCCAACGCCACGGTCCAAAGGAGAAGTTCATGATCCGCGTCCTTATAGTCGAAGACCAGGCCATCCTGCGCGAGAGCCTGGCGCGCTCCGTTGGCGACCAGCCCGATATGACCGTTGTTTCCGCCATTGCTGATGCTTCCGAGGCCTTGGGTGTCGCGCTCAAGGAGCGTCCGGACATGATACTGATGGATGTGTGCACCGAGCACGATTCCAACGGCATTGTGGCGGCGGCGCGCATCAAAGAACAACTGCCCGAGTGCCGTGTCATTATCATGACGGGTATGCCCGAGATCACCTTTGTGGACCAGGCACGCGAGGCGGGCGTCGACAGCTTTGTGTACAAGAACGTCGGTATCGATGAACTGTTCGCCGTGATGCGCTCCACGCTGGCGGGCTACTGCACGTTTCCCAAGCCGCCCGAGAGCATTTTTTCGGGCACGGCGGCCCTCGACGATGTCGAGCTGTCGATTTTGCGCCTTGCCTGCGAGGGCAAGAGCCGCCGTGAGATCGCGGCCGAGCTGTTTATGAGCGAGGGAACCATCAAACGCCGCATCTCGGAGATCCTCAACAAGACCGGCTACGACAACATCATGCGCCTGGCCGTGCACGCGGTAACGGAGGGCAGCATCGTTCCCAACATGGAGCGCTAGCGCTCGCTACGCATCGGCATAAAGCGGCGGGGCCGCAGGATCATTTCCTGCGGTCCCGCCTGGCATGTGCGCGGATGTGTCCGCCAATCCGCGGCTGATGTTACGTGCCGTTACGCGATGGTTGCGCTGTAGGAGGCGACGTCCTCGTAGGAATCGGTCAGGTAGGCGTCGATGCCGATGGTCGTGTTGACGAGGTCGTCAAGGCTGTCGAGCGTGCCCTTCGAGAAGGTGAATTCCTCGGTGGCGTTGGTGCTGGGCATCAGGTGAGCCGAGAACCAGGGTTCCTTCATGGTGCCGTTGACGTTGGTCTTGCCGGAGGGAGCGTAGAAGGTCAGGTCCTTGTCGCTCTTGTTGGTGATGTTGACGACAAAGCCGATGTCGCCCCAGTCATCCTTGAACTTTTCGGTGATGGTGATGGTGCACAGGTCGTCATCGGCGACGGTGACGGCGGGGGAGATTTCGACGCTCTGGACATCGTCGTCTTCGACGGCCTCATCGATCTCCTCTTCCTTCTCGGCCGCCTCACGATCCTTCTTCACCGTACCGGACAGGTCCTTGTCGGACTTGGTAAAGATAAGCTTGTCGCCTTCCACCTCGAGGACGAGCTTGTCGTCCTTGAGCTTCAGGTCGTGCGACTCATCTTCGGCGGTAATCGTTACGGTGGTGGCGTCCTTGGCCTCCCATTTCAGGTCGGCGACCTCAAGGAACATGTCGAGGACGCCCGTGCCGTCTTCGTCGAGGATCAGGATACAGTTGAGGCCCCACTCCTTGAGCATATCCATGTACTCATCGGTGAGCTCTTCGCCGTCCAAGGTTCCACCCGAGTACTGCCAGCTGCCGACGAAGTTGGCCTTGGGGTCTTTGCCGCCGCCGCTGCAGCCCGTCAGGGCAAAGGCGAGCGCCAAGATACATGTCAGGAATGCGAGCGCGGACTTTTTGAACGTTGTCTTCATGGTGTCCTCCTTCATCGAACGAAACCCATAGAAGCAAATGCGGGGGTGGCGGATCCCCCGCCAATTACCAGATAGAGGGGCTAGGGCCGGGGCGTTCCGCAGTTGCTGCAGAACTTGCCGCCGTTTTCGCTGCCGCAGTTGGGGCAGAACCACTTGGCCGGTGCCGGGGCGGGTGCGGGACTGCCGCACTCGGAGCAGAACTTGCCGGTGTTGGTGGCGCCGCAGCTGCAGGTCCATGCGCCGGCCGCAGGTGCGGCAGCGGGTGCCGGTGCGGGGGCGGGAGCCGGAGCCGGTTGCGGGGCAGCCTGCTGTTGTGCCTGACCGGCGGCGAACAGCTGACTGGCATTCATGCCGCCCATGCCACCTGCCATGCCCATGCCCATAAAGCCGGCCATCGCGCCGTTGGGGTTGGCGGCTGCCGCGCGCATCGCATCGCTCTGGGCGCTGGCGATGTTGGCGGCCGCCATGGTGGGATCGCGCATGACCGCGGCCTTCTGCAGGTCCTTGATCATCTGCTCGTCTTCTTGCGAGGCGGCGATGGAGTTGACGCCAAAGCTCACGATCTCGACACCGCGCAGGTCGCGCCAGTCGGCCGAGAGGACCTCGTTGAGCGCGCGGGCGAGCTCGGCGGTGTGACCGGGGATGGCGCTGTAGCGAATGCCCATTTCCGAGATCTTGGCAAAGGCGGGCTGCAGAGCGGTGAGCAGCTCGGACTTAAGCTGGCTGTCGATCTTATCGCGCGTGTAGCTATCGGTCACGTTGCCGCACACGTTGGTGTAGAACAGCAGCGGGTTGGTGATACGGTACGAATACTCGCCGTTGCAGCGAACGGAGATGTCGACATCCAGACCGATATTGTTGTCGACTACGCGGAAGGGCACGGGAGAGGCAGTGCCGTACTTGTTACCGATGATCTCCTTGGTGTTGATGAAGTAGACGCGCTGGTCCTTGCCTGCGTCGCCGCCAAAGGTAAAGCGGCTGCCGATATTGGCGAACGTCTCCTTGATGGAGTCGCCTAGGTTGCCGCTAAAGACGCTCGGCTCGCTGCCGGTGTCGAAGACGAACTCGCCAGGCTCCAGTGCAACCTCGATGATTTTGCCGTTTTGCACCACGAGCATGCCCTGGCCGTCGTTGACGGCGA
>CABQMC010000091.1 GCA_902465115.1 uncultured Collinsella sp. | reverse complement strand
AGCCAACTGAGCTACACCCACCGTGTCCTGTGCGCTTCGCGCTCGACTATTATTGCAAGGAACGCCACGCGATGCAAGCCCCAATTTTCAGAATTTTGAAAAGAGTTTTTCGAGACCATTTCGGGCAAATCCTACCGGTTCCATAGGAGTAAACTTGCCCCACTGCAAATGCTCGAAAGGACCGTCATGAAAGAACTCTCCAATCGCACGGCAACATTTACCGATTCGGTCATCCGCCGCATGACACGCATCTCCAATAAGTACGATGCCGTCAACCTGTCGCAGGGCTTCCCCGACTTCGATCCTCCGGCGCAGCTGCTCAACAGCCTGAGCACCATCGCCGCCGACCCCAAGCCGCTCTACCACCAGTACTCCATTACCTGGGGCTCCCAGGCCATGCGCGAGGCGCTCGCCGCCAAACAGGAGCACTTTATGGGCATGCCGATCGACCCCAACCAGAATATCGTGGTCACCTGCGGCTCCACCGAGGCCATGATGGCCGCCATGATGACGGTTACGAACCCCGGAGACAAGGTCGTCATCTTCTCGCCGTTCTACGAGAACTACGGCGCTGACACCATTCTCTCGGGTGCCGAGCCCATCTACGTGCCGCTCAACCCGCCCACATTCGACTTTGACCGCGAGACACTCGAGGCGGCCTTCCGCGACAACGACCCCAAGGCCATCGTCCTGTGCAACCCTTCCAACCCCTGCGGCAAGGTCTTTACACGCGATGAGCTCACCTTTATCGCCGACCTCTGCAAAAAGTACGACACCTACTGCATCACCGACGAGGTCTACGAGCACATCGTCTACGCGCCCCACGAGCACGTCTATATGGCCACGCTGCCCGGCATGTTTGAGCGCACCATCAGCTGCAGCTCGCTGTCCAAGACCTACTCCATCACCGGCTGGCGTCTGGGCTACACTATCGCCCCTGCCGAAATCACCGAGCGCATCAAAAAGGTCCACGACTTCCTCACCGTGGGCGCCGCCGCTCCCCTGCAGGAAGCCGTCGTCACCGCCCTCAATTTCGACGACAGCTATTACGATGAGGTCCTCGACCTCTATACCGCCAAACGTGACCTGTTCTGTCAGGGACTCGACAGCATCGGTCTTGAGCATAACGTGCCGCAGGGCGCCTACTACGTCATGATGGACATCTCTGAGTTTGGCTATGACAGCGACCTCGAGTTCTGTGAAGACCTCGCGTCTAAAGTGGGTGTGGGCGCCGTGCCCGGCTCGAGTTTCTTCCGCGAGCCCGTCAACCATCTGATTCGTTTCCATTTTGCCAAGCGAGACGAGACGCTTAACGCGGCGCTGGAGAACCTCAAGTCGCTACGTGATAAAATCAAGCCGCGCGGGTAAGGACGGCCCGGCAACTAAAGCAACCAAAGAAGCCTCGCACCGCCCGCTGCGTTGCGAGGCTTCTTTCTATAGCGCTTTCTTCAATGGTTTAGAGCTCTATACTTTAGTCACGGAGCAACTCGTCCCAGAGAGAGGAATACTATGGCAGAGCAGCAGCTTATCGGAGCGCTCGAGGCCGGTGGCACCAAGATGGTCTGCGCCACGGGCTATGCGGACGGTACGGTCCTAGAGCGCGAGCAGATCGCGACCACGACCCCGCAGGAGACCGTCGAGGCCGTCAACGCATGGTTTGCCGACAAGGGCATCGCCGCGCTGGGCATCGGCGCATTTGGCCCCACCGCAGTCAACCCCGCTTCGCCCCAATACGGCAAGATCCTGGAGACGCCCAAAACGGCATGGCGCTACTTTGACCTGCTGGGCACTATCCAAAACGAGCTCAATATCCCCTGCGGCTACGATACCGACGTCAACGTCGCCTGCCTGGGCGAGGTCACCTTTGGTTGCGCCAAGGGCCTCACCGACGTGGTCTACCTGACCATCGGTACCGGCGTGGGCGCCGGCGCGCTCTCGGGTGGTAAGCTCGTGCACGGCATGATGCATCCCGAGGCCGGCCACATCCTGGTCACGCGCGACCCGCGCGACACCATTGGCGAGCACAGCGCCTGCCCCTTCCACGACAACTGCCTAGAGGGCCTCATCGCCGGCCCCGGCGTTAAAAAGCGCTGGGATGGCAAGAGCGCCGGAGACATGGCCGATGACCCGGAGGCCATGGACCTGCTCGCCGGCTATCTGGCACAGGCACTCATGACCTACACGCTGTGCTACGCGCCGCAAAAGATCATCATCGGCGGCGGCGTGGCCGACCACACCCCCATCGTGCCGCTCGCACGCAAGAAGTGCGCCGAGATGCTCAACGGCTATATCGTCACGCCCGAGGTCAACGACATCGATAACTACATCGTCAACAACAGCCTCGAGGGCAAGCAGGGCATCATGGGCTGTCTGGCCCTGGGCGCACAGGCGCTTCAGTAGCAGACGCACCCACAGGACGTGGCGCGCTCGGCAAATCCAACCTACGGAACGACGCCACCACGCCCCATATAAGCCCTCAAATAAAAAAGGCCGCCTAGGACCAAACAATACGTCCTAGGCGGCTTTTTTTTCGTACATCAGCGACCGTAAGAGATATCGGAGCACAACGCCCGTTGCCGCTCCACAGCAGTCGATCATCACATCGGTGATCATGCCGGCGCGTCCCGGCACAAAGAGCTGAATCGTCTCGTCGATCGAGGGAATCAGCAGCAGGAACACCGCCGTGGGCAGCAGCACGTCAAAGGTGCGCCGGCCCTCAAAATCAAAGGCGTGCGTTGCCAGAATGCCAAGCACCATATACTCGGTAAAATGTGCACACTTGCGAACAACAAAGTTGGTCACCCATTCATATGGAAGTCCCACGCCGTGCAGGAAACCGCGGATAGCCTCCATGACCGTTAGGCTCAGCGAGCCCGACCCCGAGCCGGGAACCAGCGAATTGCCCCAGATCAAGAGCGCCATCAGGCAGGTCACGACCGCCCATTTTCGATTGATCTTAACCATGCAGAAGTTATGCCTCCGCACGGAGCGGCGCGAAGCTGGCGGTACCGCCCTCGATAACGCTCAGATAGGCACGGCCCGTACGCTTGGCGGTAGAGGACTGCAGGCGCTCGATCTCTTCCTCGAGGATCTGATTGACGCGCTCGTGACGACGATTTTCCATAATGCCGGCGGCAATAGCCTCGGCCCGCTCGATGCTCTCGCGTGAGATACGGGCGGTATCCTCGGGGAACACAGCGCTGTGACGGCCGACATAGGCGGGGGCAGCAGGCTGAGGGGCAGCGACGGGAGTGGGGACTGCAACAGGAGCAGGCTCGTCAATCTCATCCAGAATCGCGGTGGCGGCGGCCCACATGTCCTCGTGGCCCGAGTAATCGGCCATGGGGACATCAACCTCGAGCGAGGCGTCCGGAAGGTCGCCGGTGTCGATGCGATCTTGGGCATCAATCGATGCGGTAATGGCTGCAGGCTCATCGAGGTCATCGAGATCGATGTCCGCGGCACCGGAGATGATAGGCATGCTGGCGAGGTTTGCATTGTACGGCGCAGCCTCAGCCGCCTGCTGCTGGGCAGGAGCGCCCCAAAGCGAGCTCTCGGCGGCACGGCGGGCGGCAACGGTCTCCTCGTCCGCGGTCATGGCTTCATCAACGTACGAATTGTCGACAGAAGCGTTCGCGTCCGCCGAGTTAGCGCTGTAGGCGTTATTGGATGCCGCGTTGGCAACGAGTGCCACGAAAGCCGCCGTGCTGCCCGCAGGGGCGGCCTGGGAGCCCGATACGGCACGCGCCGCGGCGGCGATGTCGTCGCGATTGAGGGAGCCGGTCTGCCCGCCGTTGGTGAGCTCGTCGATGGCGACTTGATAGACGTCGCGCGAGCGTGCAGGGTCGCAGCTCACCGGCGAATCGTCGTCGAGCATACTGTCGATCATGGACCAAGCCTCGTCCTCGTCCATAGCATCTGCGGCTCGAGCGATGGTAGGGACACCATCATCGGCATGACGGCGCTGGAACGCACCAGTCAGGCCGGAAAGGAATGCCGAGGTAGACTGCTCCGACTGAGTCTGAGAAGCAGAAGCCGCAGTGAAAGGAGTAGCATCCTGCTGCTGAGCTGGAATCGAGGCGGTCTTGAACTCGCTTTGATGCTGATTGAGATTGGCGGCACCGCCCATGGCATTGGGCTGGAACAGACGCTCTTCACGCTGCGCACGGTACTCGGAAATACCCAGCGAGGCAGCATAGATACCCACGCCCGCCACCGCGCCCACGGCGAAGGGAACCGCACCCGCCACGACCGTCTCGTTCACCGACGAAAACGGCAGCGTCGCGGCATACATAACCACGGGAGCGGCAAGGCCGATCCCGCACGAAAGTCCGGCAAGGACCGCTCGTTGTGTTGCATCAGAAGAAGCCATGAGCTCTCCCCATCTTCCAGCACCCAAATCGCATCATTCAGTTGGCTGCGCGAGAGAAGATGAAGCGGGGCTATGCCCCAAAGCAACGGTATATGGTTCGTTTCATCTGCGTTATCCGTCGCGAAGCTTAAAAGCTATTATGCGAAACCGCCCAGTCGATTGCAAGCGACGATGTCGGATTGAAACGGGAAACCTGCTGCTTGCCAGTCTTATGGTCAAAAATAAGCGCGGATACGCGATATGGAAAAGGGCCGAGGCGCAAGCCCCGACCCTTTATCGCATTGATGGCTATCGTTGCGCGTGGATGACAGCCTAGAACGTCTGCTCGTAGTCGCTGTGCTTTTTGGCCGAACGCACCAGGAACTCCTGGTTGGTGTTGGTGCCCTTAAGACCCTTGATAAACGATGCGGCCGCGCGCTCGGTGTTGTTCATGCCGGCAAGAATGCGACGCAGACCAAAGACAAACGGACGCATCTGCTCGTCAACCAACAGGTCCTCGTTACGCGTACCGGAGGCAACGGGGTCGATAGCCGGGAAGATGCGGCGGTCGGCCAGTTCGCGGTCGAGCTTAAGCTCCATGTTGCCGGTGCCCTTGAACTCCTCAAAGATGACCTCGTCCATCTTGGAACCAGTGTCGATGAGAGCAGAGGCCAGGATGGTGAGCGAACCACCGTTCTCGATATTACGGGCTGCGCCCAGGAAGCGCTTGGGCGGATACAGTGCCGCCGAATCGACGCCGCCCGAAAGGATGCGGCCTGAGGCGGGCGCGGCCAAGTTGTAGGCACGGGCAAGGCGCGTGATGGAATCGAGCACCACCACGACGTCGCCGCCCAGCTCCACGATGCGCTTGGCGCGCTCGATGACGAGCTCTGCCACGCGAGTGTGGTTGTCGGCGGGCATATCGAAGGTCGACGCCACAACCTCACCCTTGATGGAACGCTGCATATCGGTGACCTCTTCGGGGCGCTCGTCGACGAGCAAACAGATGAGGTGCACCTCGGGGTTGTTAATCGAGATAGACTGGCAGATCTTCTTGAGGATCGTGGTCTTGCCGGCCTTGGGCGGGGACACGATCAGGCCACGCTGACCCTTGCCAATCGGCGACACGATGTCGATGGCGCGACCGGTAATGGAGTCCTTGCCGTGCTCCATGCGCAGCGGCTCATTGGGATAGACCGGGGTGAGGTCGCCGAACTTGGGACGGTTGCGAATCTGCTCGGGGTCCAGACCGTTGACGGTCGTGATTTTGGCGAGGCCGGCGCGCTTGTCGCCGCCGCGCGAAGGACGCAGCGAGCCCTCTATGACGTCGCCCGTGCGCAGGCGCGCGGAGCGGATGAGGTAGGCGGGCACGAAGGCGTCGTCGTTGGACTTCATGTAGCCATGGGCGTGGATGATGCCGGAGTTGTCCGGGCGAATCTGCAGAATGCCCTTGATGTCGCGGAAGCCCTCGGCCTTCGCGGCAGTGGTGTAGATCTCCTCGACGAGCTCGGCCTTCTTCTTGCCGGTCGTCTCGATCTCGAACTCCTTGGCCTTCTCGCGCAGCTCGGCGACCTTCATGGCCGCGAGTTCCTCGCGCGAAAGCGTGGGCTCGGTGGGGGCGGCATTACGCTCCTTGTTGCGCTGCTTGCGATCGCGCTGGCGGTTGCGACGATCGTTATTGCGGTCGTCCTTGCGCTCATTGCGCTCCTCGTTGCGCTTGTGCTGGCGGTTGGGGCGAGCGCCGTCTTCGGCCTCGGCGGGCGCGGCACCATCGGTTGCGGCGGCGTCGGCATTGGCCGCAGCGGCTTCATTGGCCTCGGCGCCAGAATCGACCTGCGCTTCGGCATCAGCCTGATGCTCGGACGCCTTGGCCTTAGCGGACTTCTTACGACCGCGCTTGGGCTTCTCGGACGCAGGCTGCTCGACGTCCTCGGGCTCGGCGGCATCAATCGATGCATCGGCGGTCG
>CABQMC010000090.1 GCA_902465115.1 uncultured Collinsella sp. | reverse complement strand
CGCACCAAACGAGCCGGGGCCTTTACTGTTTCACCAGATAAAACCTACCAAAATAAACCTGTCCCTTTTTGGCGGGTCGGAAGCTAGAGGCGGTAGGGAGCGCCGCTACGGATGATGGATTCACGCACCAGGACGTCCATGGCGTCGAGGGTGATCTCGGGCATCTCTCGGTACTTCTGCAGCACCGATAGCTCGGTGCAGGCCAGAATGACGCGGTCGCAGCCGCTACGGGCGAACTCCCACATCACGCGGTCGAACTTATCCATATCGGGCTCACGTCCGGCCTTCACATCATCGTAGATAAGCGACATCACATCGTTCTGACGTTTCTCGCTGGGATAGACGACCTCAACACCCGCAGCCTTACATTCGCGGCCGTAGACGCCCGCGCCCACGGTGCCATCGGTGCCCATGATGCCGATCTTGCGCACCGGCTCGGCCGGCATACTCAGGTTGGGGTCGAACTCGCACTCCCCCATCACCGCGCCGGCCAGAGCATAGCGCACCGACTCACGCGGCATGTGGATAATCGGCACCTTCGTAAACGACTGGATCTGGTCATAGAAGTAGTGTGACGTGTTGCAGGGAATGGCAATGTGTGCACAGCCCAGCGACTCGAGTGCCTGGGCGCACTCTTTCATGGTCGCCAGCAGTTTGGCATGCTCGCCGGTCTTAATGGCCAGCGTGCGGTCGGGCATGGTCGACTTGGAGAGCACCACCATGTCGATATGTTCCTGATCGCAGGCAGCAGCCGTATGACGCACCACCTGGTCGTAGTAATACGACGTGGCCTCGGCGCCCATGCCGCCGATAACTCCCAGCTTTTCCATCGCCGCCTCCTTGGTGACGCTTGCGCAATTGCGCGTATCATACCCGCGCCCGCCCGATGCAAACCGGACGGGCGCCGCGCTCATCTACTTGTAATACGTCTTGAACAGCTTAAAGTGGCGCAGCTTGGTGTGCCACATGCGCAGCCAGCGGTTAAAGACAAAGTCGCCCTTCATAAACGAAGGGTCGGCGCCCTTGCCTTCCTTGTCCAGGCGATGCACCTTAGCGCGCAGCTCGGGATCCTTGACGTACTTGTCGACGACGCCCATGGGGACGACCATCCACAGGGCCTCGTCCTGAGCCGTCACAAACTCCGGCTCAAACGGACGGTTGAACACATACTCGTCCACCACATACTTGGCAACGTTAAAGCCGCTGTTGGTAACGTAGTAGTTGCTGCGGCCCTGGCGCGTGTTGAAATCGAAGAACTTAAACGAGCCGTCGCGCTCGTCGTACTTTACGTCAAAGTTGGAATAGCCCACAAAGTGAAGGTCCTCGAGCAACTTGCGCACGCCGCCCATGAGCTCGTCGTTGGGCTCGGTAATGATACAGGCATGGTTGCCGACACCGTGGGGCTGATGCTCCTCGAGCAGCACATGGCCCAGGCACATCATGCGAACCTTACCGTTGCGGTCGGAATAGCTGGTGAGTACGCGCATGTACTCGTCGTTGCCGGGCACGCGATCCTGCAAGATCAGATCGTCGGTGTAGCCGCTGGCATACGAATCGCGAATGACCTGTTCCAGCTCGGCGCGGTCGGCAATCACATAGGCCTTCTTCTGGCCCTCGAACTCGTGCTGCCACCACATGATGCCGTCAGAAGGCTTCAGAATCATCGGGTAAGGAAAATCGATCTGGTCGAGCACTTCGGCAGGCGCCTCACCCTGGGCATTGAGCATCGCCTTGGTAAAGGTAAACGTGTGCGGATAGGGCACGCCATGCTTCTCGCACAGCTCGTAGAAGATCTCCTTCTTCTGGCACTGCTCGAGCATGCTGTAGGGCGCGTAGGGAGCGACGATGTTATCCGCCAGCTCATGAGCATCCTTGGCTTGAGCCACGAGAGCGACATAGTTGTCGCCACAGCCCACAAGGACAATCGTCTTGTCGGCATGCGCTTGGGCAATGCCGTTGACGGTTTTGAGCATCACGGGCATGGTGTCGATATCCACGTTGGGCGTGTAGTCGATAATCTGGCTGCGGTACGCGGGACCCGTCTGATACTTGCCAAAGACCAGACTCTTGACCTGGTACTCCTCGTAGAAGGCACGCGCCACCGAATAGGCGTTGATGTCGCCACCGAGCAGCACGGGAATGAACTCGCGCTCTGTAAATTGCAATGCCATGGAAACTTCCTATCATGAACTGCCCACACAATGGGCGGTCTTTGCGCAACTGAATTATTCTAGCGTGCCAAGCCGCCGGCGCCCAAAGCTCCACCGTATCTATGGCAATCGACGTAATCGTCCAGCACGAAGGCCAGCACGAAGACGGCGCTCACCGTTGTATGACAATGGGCAATGAACCTACCATTGTTGTAGGATTCAACATGTAGCCCGCCCCGTCGAAAGGTGCACCGTGCCCCAGGCTCATCCGATCAACAACCCCATCATTGACGCCGCCAAGCGCGAACTTGCAGATCGTGCCCAGACGGCAGCTCCCCTACGCACCGCAAACGATGCTTACAACGGGCCTGCCCGTATCGTCTCAATCAACACGTCGGAGCACAAAGGCACGCGTAAGTCACCCGTCGCCGACGGGCACGACACCGTCATCGAGCAGTTTGGCCTCGCCTCCGATGCGCACGCCGGGCATTGGCACCGCCAGGTTTCCTTTTTAGCTGCAGAGTCTATCCAGACGGCGCAGGCGCGCGGGCTCGATGTGCACGAGGCCGACTTTGGCGAGAACTTCACAACCCAGGGCATCAACCTGCTCTCGCTCCCCCTGGGAACGCAGCTCAAGATTGGCAACGATGTCCTGGTCGAAATCAGTCAGATCGGCAAGGTCTGCCACACCCGCTGTGCCATCTACTATCTCGCCGGCGACTGTATCTTTCCCCACGAGGGCGTTTTTGGCGTGGTACTAAAGGGCGGAGAGGTCCATACCGGCGACGATATCCGGGTAGTCAAACTCGGCGACGGCACCTGTTCGTTCACCCCCGCCGAGGCCCTCGAAGAGATTGAGCAGGCTCGCCAGAAGGGCACGCTGTAGTTATAAAACCCCACGTTGAGATAGCTTTTACAGCCCAAAACTCCTCTCAAACAGGGCTCTGTAACGTTAAAGTTGAACTCTATGGTTTCTCAACAATTCATCATAACTGCAGGTCAAAGCCAAAGCCTCAAGTTCAACTTGACCCTTTGGAACCTTTAAGGTTCAAGTTGAGGTCGAAAGCAGTAGTAGAATACCGTTCGAACCATAACCTACGATTGATTGCAGAGGGACTGGATGCAGCATTCGAATCATCGCACCGCAGCGCTCATTGCGTCGAAGCCGGCTCGTATCATCACGAGCGCCGCGCTTGCCGTTGCGCTGACGGCCACGCCGATGCTCTCCCCCGTTGCGGCGTATGCCGCCTCGCAGGCAACGCAGGACCAGCTTTCCGCAGCCCAGCAGAAGATCGAAGCCGCCACGAGCGCCTACAACGACGCCCGCACCAAACTCGATGACCTGCAAAAGCAGATTGACTCCAATGAGGCAAGCATCGAGGAAATCGAGGCCAAGCTTCCCGAGCAGCAGGCCAAGGCAAGCTCCGCCATGCGCGATCTGTACAAGTATCAGAAGGGCACCAATCCCATCGTGAGCTTCCTGGTCAACGCGCAGAGCCTGGGTGAGTTCATCACGACCTGCAAATACACCAACCAGATCACGAGCTCAAGCGTCGACGAGATCGAAGAGCTCAATAACATGCAAACCGAACTCGAGCAGAACAAGGCCGAGCTCCAGCAGGCCAAGTCACAGCTTGAGGCAGAGCAGAAAAACGCCGAGGATGCGCTGGCGCAGGCCCAGCAGCTCCGCAGCGAGGCACAGGCAAAAGCCGAGCAGGAAAATGCCGCCGAGCTTGCCAAGCTTGAGGCCGATAAGGCCGCTGCCGCCGAGAAGCTCTCGGGCGAGGGCGTAAGCGGCAGCAATTCCAGCAGCCAGGCCACCAACACCAACACCACCATCGACACCACGGTGAACAACACCAATACCGGTAGCTCCGATTACGATTCGTTCATTAATGAGTGGACGAGCCGCATCGACAATTATCTCGCCGGCTCCCCCATGGCAGGCCAGGGCTATAACTTTGCCGTCGCCGCTTGGAATACCGGTGTCGACCCCCGTTGGTCCCCCGCCATCGCCTGCATCGAGAGCACCAAGGGCGCTTATTGCGCCAATTCTTACAACGCTTGGGGCTGGAGTGCCCGTGGCGGCGGTTGGCGCAGCTTTGGCAGCTGGAGCGAGGGCATCTCCGCTCACGTTGCCTATCTGGGCGCCAACTACGGCTCCACCCTTACCCCGGCAGCAGCCAAAAAGTACTGCCCGCCCACGTGGCAGGACTGGTACAACAAAGTCGCCGCTCAGATGAACCGCATCTAAGTGCAACTGCAAAGGGCCCCAATGGGGCCCTTTTTCTTTTAGGTAGCGGAGGTATCGACGACGCCGGTCGCATTGGCAACCGCGACTATGACGATCATACATAGGAGCAGCACACCCAATGCCTTGAACCAGAGTTTCGCGAGTTTCTTGCCGCGATAGCTGTCGAGCAGCGCGAATCGCCGACGAAGACGACGCTTGTCGAACAGCGCAAAATGCATAAGCACCATAAGGCCATCGACAAAGAAAAAATACTCGATTATGAGAAGCCACGTCGGGTAGCTTTGGTTTGCTCCCGTGGGGTGAAAGACGGCAAAGTGACTTCCGGCAAAGAACACAAGCAGCGAGAAGCAGACGAGCGTATTCCAAATGCGCCCCAGAGACTCCGGAACGCGAGAGAGCAGACCGCATGCAGCGGAGGCGGCAGGCCTAGAAAGCCTTGCGGGGTTCTGGAGCCCTTGGGACGCCAACACCGTCTCCGAGGCCGGAGTACGGACAGGCGCAGGAGGCCGCACGGGGCGACTCAGATCGTATGCCGCGCGCGTCGCCCGTCCCAACGCTTCCGCGCTCGCAAAACGTTTGGTCGGGTCAAGCGCCATCGACATGCAGATGACATCGGCAAGTGGAGTGGGAATGCCGCGCGCCTCGCATTGCTCGCGCATGTCGAGCCCTGGTTTAGGGTCGACTCCCGTCAAGCAGAAGAACAACAGGGCGCCAAGTGCGTAGACGTCGCTGCGCACACTCGTCTGCCCAAACCCATACTGCTCGGGCGGCGCATAGGGTCGCGTGCCAAACTTGACGGTGTCGGCATCGGCGCCATCGCGCCATACGCGCGCGATCCCCAGGTCGATAATCACCAGCGATGAAAATGTCAGGCCGTCATCAGGCGTATAGTTGGCACCTGTCACGATGATATTCGACGGCTTGAGGTCACGATGGATCACCGGCGCCGACGTCTCCCCCGCCATTGCAAAACCGGCATGGAGCTCGCCCACGGCGTCGCAAAGGACAGGATACAATTCATGCGCATAATCGGGGGTGGCTCCCAGACGGTACACCAGCGCCCCGAGCGTCTCCCCTTCGATGTATTCCATAACCACGTTGAGCTCGTCGCCCACACGACGACAATCGACGATTCTGGGCAGGTGCTCAAAACGCCTGCCTGCCCGCTGAGCGGCAAACAGACGCTCGTATGCCCCGCCGATTTGAGCCGAAGCATCGATGCGTTTACGAACAAAGGGACCGAGCGAACCACCGCCGGTTCCTTCAAAGTACACGAGCTCGGTTGTTTCAACGGACGAGCGCTTAAGTACTCGCTCCACGCGATAGCTGTCGTCGCGATCGAGCGACGCCAGGTGCTCGGCAAGCGCTGCGGTCAGCTCGTCATCGGAATATGTTGGGGTCTGAGTATCCATAGGCTCCATCATAGCGCAGGGCGCAGACACCTCATGGCATCCGCGCCCCGTTCGTTTGCATCGTTGTTCGGCAGCTCCGCCGGCTCAGATATCAGCCGCTAACTCACCGTCTCCTCGCCAAAGCGATACAGCTCCTCGTTGACCTTTTGGAGGCTGCACCCGCGATCGATGCAAAAGATGATAATCGCATCGCGGCGGTCCTTGCAGTTAAGGACGCTTACCCCGGCAGCCGTCAGCGCACGGTTGGTCTCTTTGAGCGTCAGCGCCATCGCAAAGGCAATCTGCAGCACCTTATTGCGACTCGGATGACGCGCGCCGGTAAAGATCTGATAGCCAAAGGTCTCATTGAGATCGGCCATACGAACCACGCGCGAGCGCTCCAAGCCCTTTTCCTGCAGTAGCTGCTTCAGGTAGTTCGAAAGCGACGGGGTGGCAAAGTCGTGTTCTTTGATATAGCCATCGATGTTTGGCGCGTCGAGAAGCTCATTGAGTAACTCGTCAGTCAGCTTTTTATCGGGCATACGACTTCACCTCCCCCAGTGCATGCAACATGCTAGAAACCGCT
>CABQMC010000089.1 GCA_902465115.1 uncultured Collinsella sp. | reverse complement strand
TCCATCTTCGCGTGTGTCGGCGGCGTGCAGGTGGCCTATGCCGCCTTCAAATCCGTCGGTATCACGGACAAATGGCTCGACGCGCTGCTTGCGCTCGGCGACATCAAGGAGGACTAATGGCAGACTTTGCAAACGTTCAGCCGGACGAGTACAAGCTCCTCGGCTGCAACTTCTCGGCGGGACGACCCTTCGGCATCAAGGGCGTAACGATCCACCATATGGCGGGTGACCTCAATGCGGCCCAGTGCAACAGCATCTGGGGTGCTAACGGCTGTTCTGCCCACTACTCGGTCGACCGCAACGGCTACATCGTGCAGCACGTCAACGACACCGACCGCGCCTACGCTTGCGGCGACGGCATCGGCACGGGCGGCGGCAACGACACGACCATCAGCATCGAACACGCCAACAGCGCGCGCGGCCCGTGGACGGTTCACGAGGCCGCTATCGAGAGCGGTGCGCACCTCGTGGCGGCGCTGTGCCTGTACTATGGGCTGGGCCGCCCGGCATGGATGGTGAACGTGTTTCCGCATAAGCACTGGTCATCCACCGCCTGCCCCGGCGAGCTGGCTGGCTCGCAGCGCGACCACTACATGCAGCGCGCCGTCGAGTGGTACGACGCGATGGTCGGCGGCACGCAGCCGTCCGCGCCGACTGTGCAACCCGCGGCGACCCCGGCTGCGCCCTCGGCCTCCCAGGGGGCGCCGGGCGGTTTCCCGCGCTCCACTGGCGCCCGTGTTCCCGTACACTACTCGCTGCACCTTAAGGGTGGCGGCTGGCTGGACGAGGACTGACTTCGGTGCCGGCGACGACGGCTTCGCGGGCTACCCGTGCCGACAGCATGACCTCCTTTGCGCCCGAGTTGATCGCGGTACGCTCAAGTATCAGGTCCACACCGTCGAGGACGGCTGGCTCGACTGGGTTGCCAAGGGCGACCGCAACGACACCGTAAACGGCTGCGCCGGTATCGCCGGTCATACCATCGACGGCGTGCGCATGTACTATGTGACGCCGAGCGGCGAGGAGTACAAGCAGGCGTGGTACCGCTCCCAGACCACTGCGCGCGCCGGATGGCTGAACACCGTGTGCGACGACGGCTCTACCTATAGCGGCGACAACTACGCCGGTATCTACGGCGAGCCGCTCGACCGTCTGCAGGTCTGCGTCACCGACGGGGTGCCGTGGTAATGGCTTTCGTCATGGGCGCGGCGCTCGACGCGATTTTGGGCAGCTTCGTCACGGTTGTCGCGCTCGCCCTGATCTGGGGCGGGAGCGACCGCGGGCGATAACAGCAAAAGGGGCCGTGGCGGTTCGTCGCCACGGCCCCTTTCTCGTATCCCTTGAATATCCCAAGTGGGCGCAAAACCCTAAGTACGGTCAGTGTGTTGCGGCACCGTCAGCGTATTTTTCCTGTTGGTCAGCATCAATAGCGAGCTGCGGCAAACTGCCTCAGTACTGCCACATGTGGTTGACAGGGCCGGAGCCTTTGCCCATGTTTAGGCCGGCGGCCAGAGCGCCTGTCAGGTATGCCTTGCCCGCGTTGACGGCGTCGGCAAGATCCATGCCCTGGGCCAGCGCGCAGGCGATGGCGGACGAGAGCGTGCAGCCGGTGCCATGTGTATTGCCGGTCTCGATGCGCTTGTGACGGAACCACGTGGTGAGTGGATCGCCCAGATGATTGCCCTCGTCATCGAGCGGCGCGGGCTCTGCTAGCACATCGTTGGCCTCGTTGACAAAATGCCCGCCCTTAACGAGAGACGCGCAGCCAAAGCGGCGGGTGAGAAGCATGGCGGCATTTTGCTGCGTGCGCTCGGAATCGACCTCGTAATCGAGCAGTGCCATGGCCTCGGGAATATTGGGCGTGATGACGGTCGCCAGCGGGAACAGGCGGCGTGTAAGTGCTTCGGCGGCGTTCTCTGCGATCAGACGAGCGCCCGAGGTGGCGACCATGACGGGGTCGACGACGATATTTTGTGCGTCCCAAGCGCTCAGGCGGTCGGCGATAACCTCGATAATCTCGGCAGAGGAAACCATGCCGATCTTGACGGCGCTGGGGCGGATATCGTCAAAAACGGCATCGATCTGCGCCGCGACAATATCCGGGGAGATGTTCTGCACGGCGGTGACGCCCAGGGTGTTCTGTGCGGTGATGGCTGTGATGGCCGTCTCGGCATACAGGCGGTGCGCCGTGATGGTCTTGATGTCGGCCTGAATGCCTGCGCCACCGCTGGAATCGGATCCTGCGATGGATAGAACGGCGGGTACTTTACTGCGATCCATGTTCGCTCCCTTGTTCGGTCGGATTCAAATGGGTCTTCTGCCTGCATTATAAAGTGCCCGGGCCGGCTGTATGCCGATCCCGGGCGGGTGGTGCAATCTTTACGCAAATGTAAGAAAATGTTCACACGTCAACAATTGACGAACACCTTGTTACCGATTGTGGCTTCGGTGACGCGTTAGTCCTCCATGCCGAGGTCGATCGTCGTGCCTTCGAACACCTTGTTAACGGTGCGGACGGCGCACATCTTGCCACACATGGTGCAAGTGCCCTCGGTGGCGGCGGGGGATTCCTCGTAGCGCTTCTTGCCGGTGACCGGGTCGAGCGCGCACTTCCACATGGCGTCCCAGTCGAGCTTGCGGCGTGCCTGACCCATCTTGTCGTCCATGTCGCGGGCGTGGGGCACCTTTTTGGCGATATCGGCGGCGTGTGCGGCGATCTTGGTGGCCATGAGGCCGTCGAGCACATCCTGGGCGTTGGGCAGGCACAGGTGTTCGGCGGGCGTCACGTAGCACAGGAAGTCGGCGCCCGAGCTCGCGGAGATAGCGCCGCCGATGGCTGCGGTGATGTGGTCGTAACCCACGCCGATATCGGTCACCAGCGGCCCGAGCACATAGAACGGGGCGTTGTGGCACAGGCGCTTCTGCAGCTTCATATTGGCGGCGATCTCGTCGAGCGCCATGTGGCCCGGTCCCTCGACCATAACCTGGACGCCGGCGGCCCAGGCGCGCTTGCACAACTTGCCGAGCTCAATCATCTCGGCGGTCTCGGTGGCGTCGTTGGAATCGTAGAGACAGCCCGGGCGGCAGGAGTCGCCGAGCGAGATGGTCACGTCGTACTCGTGGCAGATTTCGAGCACCTCGTCGTAGAACTCGTAGAACGGATTCTCGTTGCCGGTGACCTCCATCCATCCAAACAGCAGCGAGCCGCCGCGGCTGACGATGTTCATAAGGCGGCCGGTCTCCTTGAAAGTTTTGATGACCGATTTATTGATGCCGCAGTGGATGGTCATAAAGTCCACGCCGTCCTCGGCGTGTGCGCGCACGACCTCGAGCAGGTCGTCCTTGGTAAGCTTGACCAGCGGCTTTTCCATGTAGCCGATGGCGTCGTACATGGGGACGGTGCCCACCATGAGCGGCGTCTCGTCGATGAGCTGCTGGCGGAACTGGCGTGTCTTGCCCGAGTTGGAGAGGTCCATGATGGCGTCGGCGCCAAAGTCCTCGGCGATCTTGACCTTCTTCCATTCCTCGGCGGCGTCGGCCTTGTCGCCCGAGATGCCCAGGTTCACGTTGACCTTGGTGGACAGGCCCTCGCCGACGCCAAAGGCGCGCATCCCTTTTTGATGTGCACGATGTTGGCGGGGATGGCGATGCGGCCGTCGGCCACGCGTTCGCGGATGTACTCGGGGTCGCGATGCTCGCGCTCGGCGACCTCCTTCATCTGCGGTGTGATCTGCCCGGCGCGGGCGAAGTCGATTTGCGTGACGAGCTTGGGCTCGGTCTGTGTGCTCATTGGCACGGCTCCCTTCGTTGGCATTACCCATATCAGGTTTGCGGGTCAGGGCGGGCGCGCCCAGTCTCAGCCTGCCGTCTTGTCCTGCAAGCTCCCCGTTTATGTAATGGGCTCAAGTATAGCCTGAATGGGTACGATTGACGCGATGAGCATGCCCGTGGGGAGGCGAACATGGAAGACAAGCATCTATATCGAGAGACGCAATGGGATGTATCGGCCGAGGAGAGCCGTGCCCATCATGGCCTTGTCGCGATTGGTTTTGCGGTGCTTGCCGTGCTTGTGATTGCCGTTTGTATCTGGACGTTTGGTGGTCGCGGCGGCACTGCCTGGGAGTTTGAGGCCGATGATAGCCTACCGATTATGACGGTGAGGAGTACTGGCGGTAATGCCAATACGCTCGCCATTCCGGGCGATTATTGGTACCCGCGCGATGAGTTTGTGCAGTTGCAGCTGAGTGGTGGGTCCATTCCAGGCGAAGAAATCGAACGCGTGACGTTTGATGCGACGCTCAAAACGCTGACGGTGAAGCTCAAAGATCAAGGGGACGTGCCCACGACCATGGACATTGCGCTGGCGGAATGGCGCTTGGAGCCCCCGGCGGGCGCTGCGGTATCCGAGGTGGAGCACGTTAAGATTACCTACCAAGATGGCTCGACGAGCGAGATTGCAAAGGCCGATGGCTTGGCGGAGTAACGAGGTGTTTGGAAACGGCGGGTCTATTGTGCCTGCGCGTTCATGAAAACCAGGGTGTTTTTGTCTGAAAGCTCGGGGATGTGCCGATAGCCGATGTTGAATGCGGTAAGTTCGCTTGCATCCTCGAGCTTGTTTTCTGCCATCCACCGCGCCATGGAGCCGCGCGCCTTTTTGCTGGCGGTCGACCGTTGGATGGGCTTCCCGTTGCGGATACCCTCGCCAAAGAGGCATGTGACGGCCGTGGCGTCGCCCGCGAGGTGGGGCAGAACGGCTTTGGCATACTCTACGCTGGCGAGGTTGACGATCGTGGTGTTTGAGCCTGCCGGGGCGATAGCCCGCGCGAGCTTGTCGCTCCAAAACGCGTAGAGGTCTCGGGCATCGTCAACGGCGAGCTTCGCGCCCATCTCCAGCCGATACGGTTCGACGGCATGAAAGGGATGAACGCACCCGTAGAGGCCGGAGAGGATCCACAGATGGTCTTGCAGCCATGCGAGCTGCGCGGAATCCATCACCTCGGGTGCCATGCTCTGGTATTGAATGCCGTGATAGGACATGACGGCAGGGGAGAGGTGACGGGCGAGTGCGGGATTGTCGAGATCGCCGCTTTTCAGGATGGGCCCGAACTCATGCAGGGTGTTGAGGCAAGGCCCCAGCAGTTTGTCACTCACGTTCCACAGCGCCTGCAGGCCGCCGCTGCCTTCATTCCGCTCGATATCTAGCAGTGCGCGGTGGAGGCGAGCCGTCTCGCGCACAAAGGGTGGGATGCCCAGGACTTCAAAAGCATCTTGGGCCGCGCGCATCTGCTTGGCGGGCGAAATGATGACCTGCAGCATGGACTCTCCTCTGCCAAAAAGGAAGTTGCGGTGGAATACGGTCTGTTTTGGCCGTTTATGGGCCAGTTTAGTCCGTATTTCACCGCAACTGATGAAGGGTTGGTTAGGCTCGCTCGAGGAAGGCTTTGTAGCCGCGGTAGGCCTCGTAGATGTCGGCCTTGTTGGCGACCTCCCACAGGGCGTGCATGGACAGGACGGCAACACCGGAATCGATGACGTTCATGCCGTACTTGGCCATGATGTAGGCGATGGTGCCGCCGCCGCCCGCGTTGACGCGGCCGAGCTCACAGGTCTGGAAGTCCACGCCGGCCTCGTCCATGATGTCGCGGACGAGGGCCACATACTCGGCGTCGGCGTCGTTGGAACCGCCCTTGCCGCGGCTGCCCGTGTACTTGTTAAAGCACAGGCCGCGACCCATAAAGGCCGCGTTCTTGGTCTCGAACTTGCCGGCATAGCCCGGGTCGAAGCCGGCGGACACGTCAGAGGAGAGCATACGGCTGCGGGCGAGCGCGCGGCGCAGGGCCAGCGGGCTATCCTCGCCGGCGAGCGTCATGATCTCGGCGACGGTGTTCTCGAAGAAGCGGCTCGTCATACCGGTGGCACCCACGGAGCCGATTTCCTCCTTGTCGACGATGAGCGTGATGCTCGTGCGCTCGACATTGGCCACATTAATCTGGGCGAGCATGGACGGGTAGGCACAGACGCGGTCGTCATGGCCATAGCCCAGAATCATGGAGCGGTCGAGGCCCATGTCGCGGGCGGGACCGGCGGGCACGACCTCGATCTCGGCGGAGAGGAAGTCCTCCTCCTCGACGTCGTACTGCTCCTTGAGGATGTCCAGGAACATCTGCTTGACGGGCTCCTTGGGGGCGTCCTTGTCGTTCTCGTCAAACTTGACGGGGCGACCGCCCACGATCACGTCGAGGATCTCGGCGTCGACGGCGTCCTTGGCGGGCTTGGCCATCTGCTCGCTCGAGAGGTGGATCAGCAGGTCGGAGATGGTAAAGACCGGATCGTCGGCCTTGTCACCGATGTTGATGTCGACGGTGGTGCCGTCCTTTTTGCAGATGACGCCCACGAGTGCAAG
>CABQMC010000088.1 GCA_902465115.1 uncultured Collinsella sp. | reverse complement strand
CTTTGGGGACAGCGATGAGTTTGCGTTACTCATGGATCTAAAAACGGACATCCAAAAGAGGACGGTTGTCTCTAGGCTTCGTGCGTGGGGACCCTATGTTGCAACCATACTACTAGTGCTCTTCATGTGGGTCCCCCTATTTCTACTGCAATCATGTTCAGGGGAATAAATCATGGCTAATCAAAATCGCGCCGGCATGATGGATGAAATCCGCTGCGATGAGAAGGACTATCTCATCTGGAAATGGCGACCCGCAAACAACGTGCGCCGTGAAAACGCAATCCGCTGGGGTTCATCGCTCCGTGTGCGCGAGGGTTCTGTTGCCGTTTTCATCTGCCGTCGCAAGGGACGAGATGCGATCCAAGAGTTCATCGAGGGACCTTTTGATGAGGCGCTCAACACCTCCAACCTGCCCATCATCGCGAGCTTTGTCGCGGCGGCATATGGCGGCGGCACACCGTTTCAGGCAGAGGTTTACTTCATCAATCTTGCCAAGGTTGTTCAATCACGTTTTGCCGTGCGCTACTTCGATGTGTTTGACCAGCGGTTCCCCGATTTTGGAGTACCCGTTGCCGTGCGAGGGACCCTTACTTTCCAAATCGCCGATTACCGTGAATTCATCGAGCTCCACCGTCTTGATGAATTCACGCTCGAAGACTTTCAAAGTCAAGTTCGCGATGCGGTCTCGCGCAGAGTTAAATCTCTTGTCGCCAATATGCCTTCAAAACTCGGGATCCCTCTTTTACAGCTCGCTGGCCGCACCGACGACCTCTCGGAACTTGCCAACAACGACCTTTCTCCACAGCTGCGCAAGGTCTTTGGCATAGAGCTCACGTCTTTAGACATCGCCGCCATCGACGTGGACGAGGAGAGCGACGGCTACACTCGGCTCATGGCGGTAACACGCAATGTGACCGAGGCCACCGTCCGAGCCCAAACTGAAGCCAACATCAAGAACATCCATGATATGCAGCGCGTTCAAATGGAAAACCTGCAGGAACGTCTGCGTATTGAGCGCGAGGAAGGACAATATCGCGTCCACAAGCAGACTCAGACTGCTAACTTCCCCGCTTATCAGGTGGAAGCGCAAACCACCGTTGGCGTCGCTGGCGCAGAGGCGCTCGGGCATATGGGCGAAAATGGAGCTGCGGGCATCAGCCTCGGCGGCGGTGGCAACGGCAGCATGGACATGGCTGGGATCGCCGCGGGCATGGCCATAGGCGGTTCCGTCGGTCGGAACATCGCCGGCGCGATGGACAACATGATGGGCAACACTCCGGCGGGAATCTCTGGCTTCCCCGTTCCACCGCCCATTCCGCGGCAAGATCGTTTCCACGTTGCTGTCAACGGCGCGGCAACCGGACCGTTCGACCTCATCACGCTGAGTTCCATGGTTGCCTCAAAATCGCTTGCTCCCGAATCTCTCGTTTGGCAAGAAGGCATGGCAAACTGGATGCCCGCAAAAACCGTTCCCGCAATTGCGGCGCTTTTCAATAACGGCTCCACCCCACCGCCGATTCCAGCTGATTAGTTTGTTATCACGCTGTGTGCTGCCAAACGTATCGCGTGTCCACTTCCCCTCCAACGCAAACGGGGATCCGTCGACTCTAAGCGACGGATCCCCGTTTTGTTTTTGACTATGTAGTGCAACTGCCAACATGCGGCTTTTCGCGCGCAGATACTACGCGTTCATTTTGCCCAGCTTAGCCTTAACCAGACCGACCACGGTCGGGATGATCGACACGGCGACAATGCCGACGATCAGCAGCTCAAAGTGCTCCTGCACAAAGGGGATGCCACCAAAGAAGTAGCCCAGCAGTGTAAAGAGCGTTGACCAGGTAATGCCACCCAGCACGTTAAAGATAACGAAGTTACGCCAGTGCATGCCGCCCATGCCGGCGATAAAGGGCACAAAGGTGCGAATAAACGGGAAGAAGCGGCCCAGGAAGATGGCCAGGTGGCCCCACTTGTCCAAGAAGTCCTCGGACTTTTTAATGCGCTCGGGCGTCATGGCCTTGACCTTGCCCGAAGCAATAATCTTTTTGCCAAAGAAGTGACCGATCATAAAGTTGCACTGGTCGCCCAGGATGGCAGCAGCCCATGCGACGGCCAGCAGGGCCACGATGTTAAAGCCGCCGTTGTGGGCAAAGAAGCCCGAAGCAAACAGCAACGAATCGCCGGGAAGGAATGGGAAGAACACCACGCCCGTCTCGATAAAGATGATCAGGAACACGCAGCCGTAGGCCATAAGCGGGCCGGCGGCGATCCAGCTGGCGATCGCGGTGCGCGGATCCTTAAGCAGCTCGGCGATAAAATTGATGAAACCCATGAAGTAAAACCTCTCAGTTGTGGGCGCGGATACGTCCAAGTTGACCAGTATACGGTTGCAGCACCCCCTCGTGCGCAACCCCACAAAAGCATGACTCCATTACCAGCAAGTTTGCATAACTGACACCTGTTGCGCAATGCCGCGAAGATTGTCCTTCCTAATCCCTAGCGAATCGCTATACTTTATTGAATCGCATTGCCATAGCGCTAAGGGAGGGCGGTCGGTGAGCTTTATCAATACCATTCGCGAGGACATCAAGACCGTCCAGGCGCAGGATCCCGCCGCGCAAAACGGTCTAGTCATCTTCCTTTCCTATCCTGGCCTGCACGCCAAATGGAACCACGTGCCCGAGCACTGGCTCTGGGAGCACGGTCATCGCTCGCTCGCCCGCGTGCTCTCGCAAATTACCCGCCACATCACCGGCGTCGAGATTCATCCCGCCGCACAGATCGGCAAGCATTTCTTTATCGACCACGCCATGGGCGTCGTCATCGGCGAAACCACCATCGTGGGCGACAACTGCGTGCTCTACCAGGGCGTCACGCTCGGCGGCACCGGCAACGAGACCGGCAAGCGCCACCCCACCCTGGGCAACAACGTCACGGTGGGCACGGGCGCCAAGGTGCTCGGCAACATTCGCATCGGCGACAACGTCAAAATCGGCGGCAACTCGGTTGTCGTCAAGGACGTGCCCGACAACTGCACCGTCGTGGGCGTGCCGGGACGCATCATCAAGCGCAACGGCTGCCGCGTGTTCGAGGAGAGCTTCGACGCCAAGCAGCATCGCGAGTACATGCCCGACGACGCCGCCGAGCAGTCCGCGCTCAACCGTCAGGGCATCACCGAGAACGCCCGCCGCGTCAAGGAACTCGAGCAAGAGGTGGCCGAGCTTAAGGCCCTCGTCGCCAAGCTCGTGGACGAGCGCTAGAAGCGGACGACCACCGACAACATTGACGTCAACGCAAAGGCGCGCCTTATTTGTGATGTGACATGCGGGACTGCCCCCCCTGTCACCTCATGCGAACTGGCTTAGGTAGAGGTCGGCGTAGGCACCCTCGGCAGCCAGTAGCTCCTTGTGCGTACCCTGCTCGATGATATTGCCGTGGTCCATGACCAAGATCAGGTCGGCATCCACGATCGTCGACAGGCGATGCGCGATCACAAAGCTCGTGCGCCCATGCATGAGCGCGTCCATGGCGCGGCCGATGGCAAGCTCGGTGCGCGTATCCACGCTTGAGGTCGCCTCATCCAGGATGAGAATCGCCGGGTTGTTGAGCAACACGCGCGCAATGGTCAGCAGCTGGCGCTGACCCTGGCTAATGCTCTCGGCATCGTTGGCCACGCGCGTGTCATAGCCCTGCGGCATGGTGCGCACAAAGAAGTCGACCTGCGCGGCGCGTGCGGCCGCCACGATCTCCTCGCGCGTCGCCTCGGGGCAGCCATAGGCGATATTCTCGGCAATCGTTCCGTCGAACAGCCAGGCATCCTGCAACACCATGCCAAACTGCTGGCGCAGCTCGCCACGATCCATGCGGCTCGTGTCCACGCCGTCGAGCGTAATGCGCCCGCCGTCAATCTCGTAGAAGCGCATGAGCAGATTGATGAGCGTGGTTTTGCCCGCGCCCGTGGTTCCCACCACGGCGATCTTCTGGCCCGGCTCGGCGGTAAACGACACGTCGCGCATGAGCGGCTTGTCGGGCGCGTAGCCAAAGCGCACATGCTCAAAAGCGACGCGGCCCTCCACGCGACCCGGCAGCTTGGCAGCCTCGCCCGGCCGCGGATCTGCCTCCATCTCGGGTTCATCGAGCAGGTCGAACACGCGCTCCGCGCTCGCCAGCGCGCTCTGCAGCGAGTTGAAGGTAAACGACAGCTGCGTCATGGGCTCAGATGCCTCGTAGATAAACTGGAAGAACGCCTGGAACACGCCGACGGTCATGTGGCCGGCAACCAGCATGCTGCAGCCCACAATCGCAATCACGATCTGTGCCAGGCGGCCGATAAAGCGCACCGCGGGGCCGACGGCGTTAATCATAAAGTCGGCCTTGGCACTCACACGTGCCAGCTCGCCCGAGGCCTGGTGCACCTCGGCAGAGCTCTGGCGCTCACGGTTGAACGCGCGAATCACCAGACGGCCCGAGTAGCCCTCCTCAACCGCGCTCGTAATCCTTGACACCCACTCTTGGCGCTCACCGGTTACGTCATGCGTGCGGCGCGAGACCACCTTGGTCACCAGCAGCGACAGCGCCGTAAAGAACAAAAAGACGAGCGTGAGCGGCACGCTAAACACGAACATCACGCTCACGGCGCCCACCACGGTACCGATCGACACCAGAAGCTGCAGCAAGCCACGCTGCATGCTCTCGGACATCTTGTCCAGGTCGTTGGTCGCGCGGCTGACGACCTCGCCGGGACGATGCGCGTCAAAGAAGGCAAGCGGCAGACGGTTGAGCTTTTGTGCGATGCGGTTGCGTAGGCGCAGGTTGAGGCGTTCGGCCACACTCGACATCAAAAAGCTCTGGAGCGCGTAGAACGAGGCGGCGGCGGTCCAAATCATAAAGTAGATGAAGATGGTCCTGCCGCAGTTCTCCCAGGTGATGTTGAAGGTGGTGTCGTTAGCAAACGCCACCTGAATGTGGCCCCACAGCTCATCGATCACGCGGGCGCTATATGCCGGCGCAGCAGTGTTAAAGATGGCATAGAACACAATGCTCGCAAACACGATATAGAAGCGCCAATGGTCGCCGGCAGCCTCGCTCCACAGGCGGCGCACCGTCGCCCAGGTATCCCGAGGCGTCTCGTCCTCGTCTTCATCGTCCACGTCGCGCATGCGTTCCGCCTCGGCTCGGGCGCGCTCATCCTCCGCGCGCTCGTTTTCCTCGTAGAGCGCTTGGCGGCGAGCCTCGCGCTCGGCTGCAGCCTTGGCGGCGTCATCCAGCTCGGTCGACGCGGCAGCCGTTTCCTCGACCAGTCCCGCGGCAGCGGCGTCATCAACGCCGCCCTGCTTCTTGAGCTCCTCGGTCATGCTACTCACCTCCCTTCATCTGCGATTCCGCGATGGCGCGGTACACCTCGCAGGTTTCCATAAGCTCGCCATGCGTGCCCAGCCCCACAACCTCGCCGTCCTTGAGCACGACGATCTGGTCGGCGTGCAAGATCGTCGAGATGCGCTGCGCGATGATGAGCACCGCGGCGTCACGCGTCTCGTCTTGCAACGCATGGCGCAGGGCAGCATCGGTCTTAAAGTCCAGGGCCGAAAAACTGTCATCGAAGATATATAGATCGGCATGCTTCATGAGCGCACGGGCGATGGCCAGACGCTGGCGCTGGCCGCCCGAAAAGTTCGTGCCGCCCTGCGCCACCGGGGTATCGAGCCCCTGCGGCTGATCGAGCACAAAGGTGCTCTGGGCAACCTGGAGCGCATGAATCATGTCGGCCTCAGTCGCGTCTTCGTTGCCAAAGCGCAGGTTGCTTGCCACGGTGCCCGAGAACAGCCACGCCTTCTGCGGCACGTAAGCGATATGCCCGCGAATCTCGTCTTGCGAAAGGTCGCGCAGATCGACGCCGTCCAGGCGAATGGCGCCCTTGGTGGCGTCGTGGAAGCGCAGCAGGAGCTTGGCCACCGTCGACTTGCCCGAACCCGTCGAGCCGACGATCGCGGTCGTCTGACCGCGGCGACAGGTAAAGTTCAGATCGCACAGCGTGTCCTCGTCGGCATCGTCAAAACGAAACGACATATGGTCGAACACGGCAACCGCGCCGGTTCCGTCCTTTGAGTCGGACGTGCCCGCGTCGAGCGTTCGCTCACCATCGACGATACTCGGCTCAATCTCCAGCACCTGTTGCGCACGGTTGAGGCACGCAGCGGCACGCGGAAGCGTCAAAATCACCATCTGCGCCATCATCACAAAGAACAGAATCAGGATCGCGTACTCCAGCACCGCCGAGATGCTCGCGATCTGCATCGCATGGGCGCCCACCCGGTTACCGCCCACCCACAGCACCGCTACCTCGGCGATGTTCATCAAAAAGAAGCTGGAGCTGTCGAGCCCCACAAACAGGTGGTTGACCTTAATGGCGTTGTCCGCGTAATCGCTAAATACCTCGT
>CABQMC010000087.1 GCA_902465115.1 uncultured Collinsella sp. | reverse complement strand
CTGCTCTACAGTCCTGCGCAAGACGGAAAGCACATTAAGTGCTTTCCTTTGCGTGCGGAACTCGCGACAAACTTCATGCCCTCCGGTCCGCCCCGGGAGCCAGGTTGACTAACTCGGGCCCGGCATTCAGAAAAGTCAGTGCAGCAAAATGGCGATGCGGATAGCGACATGGGCATGGTTTTCGCCACGCGCACGGGTCCCCCAGGGAGCACCGTGCATTTTTGGGAGTATTCAGCAGACCAGGACGGCTGCATACGCACTGGACATTCCTTATTGGTCCCAAGGACGCCTTCAGCGGGCGATTTTGGTCGGTGGGCAGACCCCGTTGGGACAAATGGGCATACTTCGCGCCGTACCAGACCACAAAATGTCATCGAGCTCCGCGATGCTACCCGACTGCAGCGGCGCCGGCGGGGCTTGTGTTGCTGAATACTCCGTTTTTTGCACGGCCCAGGCGGGGGTACATCAGGACCAGAAAGAACATCCCAGCCCATTTATGCAATCTGTAATGGAAAGTATGCAAAACACCAAGAGACCTCATTGCTGATGTCCAAATTGAGCGCGTGGGGGGCAGCGGCACCCCACCCCACGCTCAAATCAAGCAGAGCAGGGACGCTCATAGCGAGTCCCCACCGATATACAAACGCGGCTCGAGCGCCATCCCAAAATAGGCTGCCCGAGCCGCGCTTAACGGTACGGTATGATTATTAGCGCTCGTAAATCAAGTTGCCTGCCAGGTAGGTGGCCTGAACCTTGGTGGCTTGCAGCTCTTGGGGGTCGATGGTGAGCGGGTTTTGGTCCAGGACTACCAGGTCGGCGTACTTGCCGGGCTCCAAGCTGCCGAGGTTTTGCTCGTCGCCCGCTGCATAGGCGCTGCCCAGGGTGTAGTTGCGCAGAGCCGTTGCTGCATCGATGCGCTCGCTCGGCAACCAGCCGCCCTCGGGCCAGTGGCTTTTGGGGTCCTGGCGCGTAATAGCCGTGTAGAGCACGTTCATGCTGGTAACGGGCGTGATAGGGCTGTCGGTACCGAAGGCTTGGCGAATGCCGCGCTGCTTATAGGTTGCGAACGGCCACATGATGCGGCTGCGCTCCAGGCCCAGATCGCGCTCCGGACCACCCGGGTCGAGCGTGATATGGCAGGGCTGGCTCGAAGCAACCACGTTGAGCTTGCGCAGGCGGTCGATGTCCTCGGGCAGAAGGTTCTCCAGGTGCTCGAGCGTGTTATGGCCGTGCTGGGGCAGGCCGTACAGATCGGCCGCCTCCTCGAAGATATCCAGCGCGGCATGAATCGCACCGTCACCAATGACGTGGATGCGCACGGTGTGACCGCGCTCCGCGGCCGCCAGAACCAGTTTGCGCATGCGCTCAGCCGGGACCGTCAGACGGCCCTGGTCGCCCGGGAAGCGCGGATTGGTATAGGGCTCGGTGAGATATGCCGTGTGTTCACTCGACACGCCATCGAAGAACTGCTTAAAACCCGGTGCCGAAAGCAGCACGTTGTTCGCGTAACGCACCTGAAGCTCTTCTAGACGCGACTGGTCATCCAGCAGCGTGGGGAACAGATGGGCACGAATGCCCAACTTGCCGGCCGTCTGCAGTTTGTCGTAGATATCGTCGCGGATAAAATCGCAGCCCGGCATGGGCATGAGCGACATATCGCATATCGAGGTGATGCCCTGCTCGGCCATGCGCCTCATTTGATCGGCGTAAGCGCTTGCGATGCGACCTTCGCCCAGCCACTCAAGGCAGCGCGGCAACAGCTGCATGGCAGCCGCCTCATGCGCAATGCCCGTGAGCTCGCCGTTTGCGTCTTTGTCGTAGCTACCGCCCGCTGGCGGCTCGCTGTCGCGCGTGACGCCGAGTGCCTCGAGTGCACGGCCGTTGAGCCAAAGCGTGTGCCCGTCGCCCGAATACATAACGCAGGGACGATCGGGGAATGCCGCATCGAGCGACGCCTTGGTAGGATGCTCGGGCGGGTCCCAACGGTAGTCGCGCCAGCCCTGCGTCACAACCCAGGCGTCGTCGGGCAGGTCCTGGGAAAACTCGAGCGCGTGCTGCACCAGTGCCGCCTCGGACGTGCCCATATCCATGAGCATGTACGGCGAGGAACCGACCGAGGTATGGAAGAAGTGCAGATGAGCGTCATGGAAACCGGGGCAGACAAACTGCTCGCCGTAGTCGAGAACCGGCGTGGCGGCAGGCGCGGCGGCGATCACGTCATCGGGCGCACCGACTGCGACGATACGGTCGCCTGCGATGGCAATCGCCAGCTCGCGGGCGGTATCGATGCCGTCTTGCGCGGTAAAGACGTTCTTGGAGCGGATAATCCGATCGATATGTTGCATGGGCATCCCCATCTCTGGCAGGAAATTCAACACCCCCGAGTGTACTCCCCCGCCCTTGCAACAAAACCCCAAGCGGCAAACGGCAACTTTACCAGCCCTAGCGGCAGGTGGCATACTGGAGAGAGCCTGTACGATTTTGCGATCAACCCAGCAAGGAGCAAATCGACCATGACGAAGACCAAGGCACAGCAGATTATGGCGGCGAGCGCGGCAGACGATGTCACCGCGGCCATCCGAGATATCGCCGCCGAGTTTGAACCCTACATCATTAAGCAGCGCCGGCACTTCCATAAGCACCCGGAGCTGAGCCTCGCCGAAGAGCGCACGACTTCCGACATCGCCAACCAGCTCGACGCCATGAATATCCCCTACGAGCGTCCCCTTAAGACGGGCCTGGTGGCGACCCTTCGCGGCACCGCGCCCGACGCCTATCGCGAGGACGGCACGCCGCGCCGCCGCATCCTGCTGCGTGCGGATATCGACGCCCTGCCCGTCACCGAGCAGACCGGCGAGGATTTCTCCAGCGTCAACGAGGGCTGCATGCACGCCTGCGGCCACGACTGCCACATCGCCATGATGCTCGGCACGCTGCAGATCCTGCGCCACATGACCGACGACATCCACGGCGAGGTCCGCATCGTCTTCCAGCCCAGTGAGGAAAACGGCCAAGGCGCCAAACTCATGATCGGCACGGGCGTGCTCGACGGCGTCGATGGTGCCTACGCCGCGCACATCTGGAGCGAGGTCGACGCCGGCACCGTAAGCTGCGAGCCCGGCCCGCGCATGGCCAATACCGACTGGTTCCGCATCGATGTCCGCGGTACCTCGTGCCACGGCGCCATGCCCCAGCGCGGCCACGACGCCGTTATGGTTGCCGCCGAGATTGTCAACGCCCTGCAGACCATCGTCTCGCGCGAGATCAGCCCCTACGAGCCGGCCGTCATCACCGTCGGCGAGCTGCACGGCGGCACCGCGCGCAACGTTATCGCCGGCACGGCCTACCTCGCCGGCACGGTGCGCACCTACGGCGATTCAACCCACGAGGAAATGCCGGAGCTTATGCGCCGCATCGTGGAGCATACCGCGGCGGCCTTGGGCGCCGAGGCAGAGCTCACCGACTACACCATCGCCAACTACAAGGTCGAAAACGACGCGGCCTCGAGCGAGCGCTGCCGTCAGGCCGTAATTAAGTGTCTGGGTCCCGCCGGCCAAGGCCATTATCGCGGCACACTTTCGGGCGAGGATTTTTCGGAGTACCTGCGCCGTGTGCCGGGCGTGCTCGCCTTTGTAGGTACGCGTAACCCCAAAATTGGCGCCACGTACGCCCAACATTCCTGCTTCTACAAGATCGACGAGACCGTGCTGGCAAAGGGCTCCATGGTGGCCGCCCAGTATGCTATCGACTTTTTGTCCGAGCCCACGCAAGAGGAGCTCGACGGCCCCGCGATCACCGCGGTCGCCGAAACCAACCCCGATCTGGCCGCCAAGTTGCGCTCTGCCAAGGCGACGACCGCCGAGGCTCGTGACGCCATCCACGACGCCCGCACGGCTCGCCATGCCGCAATCAAGGGCATCCACGAAGCCCGCGCCGCCGCTCGCCGCGAGGAGAAACACGACGAGTAGTCGTCACACCCATCCATAACAGCCTGGCTAAAGCAAAGCAGGGGCGGACGCGTCGAAACGTCCGCCCCCGCTCATCTGTCAAGCGTTATTTCTACCATTTCTACCCCGTCCCCAAATGGCAGGCGGCATGCTACTCGTCCTGAGGGTCCTCGTCGGAACTTGACTCGGGCGCCGGCTCAGGTGCAGGCGCCGGCTCAGGTGCAGGTGCCGACTCGGGCGCCGGCTCGGGCTCAGGCGCAGGCGCAGGCGCAGGCTCAGGCACGGGCGCCGGCTCGGGCACGGGCTTGGGCTCAGGCGCGATATCCGGAGCACTGTAACCCGAGGGAGTGGACTTCTTCTCGAAGGGCAATACAAAGGTCAGGACGTCATCCTTGTCCTCGTCGGCCCACTCGCTTGCATAACGCGCGACCCAATAGCCAACGGCACGGTGCTTGAGCATCTTGCCAAAGACCGTAAGAAATACGGTGACAAAAGCGACCAGCACCAGGAACAGCACGAGTGTGATGCCACCGCCGGCAACAATCGCCTCAATACCCGTAGGACGATAGTAGTAGCTATACATACCGACAGAGGCAACGGCGCCAAAGACGACCGTCAAGATCCATGTGACAACGTTGGCGACCAGGCCCGTCAAAAACTCGGGAAGGAACGAAGCGCAGAACAGCTTGGTCTTATTGTTCTTAAAGGCTGCCCAAACCTTATCGAGCGAAAACGCGCTCTCGACGCGACCGGTCACCGCAAAGTGCATCACGGCAATGTCGGCGAACATCTTAAAGAAGACCCCCAGGACCGCCGTGGCAATCATAGCCAGGACAAGCAGGCCAAGCGAGCCAAACAGCGCAGCCTCGAGCGCATAAGAGCCGTAATAAGAATACGAGCCCGCGGCGCCAATTACCACGCCCTCCACCAGCGAAAGCACTACACCGATAATGGGAATGGCAGCGATAAACTCGAGTACGACCGAAATAACGCTCGAAAAGATTCCGAGACCAAACGACGTGGAACGCATCAACGGACGACCCATGCCGTCATCGATCTTAAGCGACAGGTCGCGACCCCACTCGATACCAAAGCCCGAACCGCACACGCTCGCCACGTAGGCAGCCAAAAAGCCGATGGCAGCCGCAATACCGCCGATAACGGGGATGAACAGCACGAGTACCGACACGACACAGATAAGCGCCGGCAAAAAGGCAATCTGGCACACGCGCTGCAGCACGCCCGGAGTCTTGGTCATATCCTCAAACGCCTGAGCCGTGCAGCCCTTGGACGCGTTCGCGACAGGTTGAGGAACAAACTGCTGAGGCTGAGGCTGACCCTGAGGGGTGGAAGCTGCAGCACCGACATTGGGGGCACCACACACGCCGCAGAACTTGTCGTTATCGCCCATGGGGGCGCCACACTGCGAACAGAACATCGAAATCATCCCTTCGTATCTAGAGCGAATCACCTGGATCGCAAACGATGTCTTTGGCATCATTATCACCCAATGTGAGGACAAATACTCTTAGATGACGTATTTGCAACGCGCGAGGCGCTTTTCGATTGTTTGATGAGTGTGTCCGCGCTAGTTCGTGCCGCGGAAACCCTTGCCGACGATCTCGGAGCTGTCGACAATCGTGATAAAGGCACCCGGATCGACCTCGCGCGCATAGCGGCGCAGTTGCACGGCCTCGCGACGGCTCAGCACGCTCATGATCACCGTCACGCACTTGCCCGAAAAGGCACCGTAGCCGCGGCTGATAGTCGCCGTACGGTTGAGATGTTTGACGATAAACTCCTCAACTTTGCGCGGCTCGGAGCAAATGATCGTGCAGACTTTGCGCAGGTGAATGCTCTCGATGGCCTTGTCGACCACAAGCGTCTTGGCAAACAGGCCGAGCACGCAGTACAGACCGACGCGCGGACCGTACAAGAAGGCCGCGATGGTCACGATGCCGATATCGACCAGCAACAGCGCGCGGCCAATCTCGAGCGTGGTGCGTCGCTTGAGGATCATGGCGAGGATATCCGTGCCGCCCGTCGAGGCGCCGATATCAAAGACGATGGCGCTGCCGAGCGCCGGCAAGATGACAGCAAAGCACAGGTCGAGCCACATATCGCCTGTCATCGAGACATCGGTCGGGATAAAGAGCTCGAACAGCGAAACATAGGCAGACAGCGCAAACGAGGCGAAGACGCTCCACAGGATTGCCTTGCGCTCCAAAAAGATAAAGCCCAAAACGACGAGAACCGCGTTGATAATCCACATAAAGACGCCGACGGGCAGGGTCGGGAACAGCGTGGACAGAATAACCGACACGCCCGAGGTGCCGCCAAAAGCAAAGTGATTAGGGGTTTTAAACGCAACGATGGCAAAAGCCGTAAGAATCAGGCCCAGATTGAGCTCGGCGAAAAAGCGCGGGAAGCCTGGCTCCTGGCTACGCTTTTGGCCGGCACGCTCGCCGCGCTCGATATCGGTGCGATCAACCACGCGCTCCATCGGCACCACGGGAGGACGATGTACCTCCTCGGCAGCTCGCGATGCCGCCTCTGCCGCGG
>CABQMC010000086.1 GCA_902465115.1 uncultured Collinsella sp. | reverse complement strand
GTCGTCGGCCGCCCGCGCACGGGATGCGTTGCAAGGGTATTTTACTGCGAACACTCGCACTTACAGCTGGTAAACGCAATAATTGCAAACATCTGTTCGATAGTTACACACACGATTCCTCATCCAGCGGAGCCTGGCCGCATTGTCCGGGTTTGCCCGACGTGTTTGCGTTTTCAAAATATCCCGAATCGGCGGGGTGATTCGGGATACAATAGCTACAGGGAACGACGCACCCCGCGTAAGTACTTAGGAGCGCGGGCGACCAGTTTCCGGTGTTGTTAAATGCCCGGGCCTCTAACCCCGGGCATTCTTATTTGCGCTTGTTGCGGCGCAAATGCCTTCTACCGTCCGCACCGCGCGTGCGCCTACGGACCTTAAACCGAACCTCATACGAGTCAAGAAACGCGATGACGAACGTGCCCACCGCCGCGAGGGCGGCGAGCGCGTTAAGGAATTTCAGCATTTGGGGACCTCCGATCGAGTCGTCGGCCGCCCGCGCACGGGATGCGTCGCAAGGGTATTTTACTGCGAGCACTCGCACTTACAGCTGGTAACGCAATATTTGCAAACATCTGTTCGATATTCATACGCTTGATCCATCGGACAATGAATCCTGGCCGCGTTATCCAAAAAGAACGGGGCAGACTCCGCACTGGAGTCTGCCCCGAAAAGAGAATGGCAAAGCAAGAACGTGGATGGACGAGAAAAGTGTCCGCAAGTCTCATGGCCATCACATCCCACCTGCCAAAGGGATGGGTGAGCGAGCGTTACTCCTGCTCGGACTCCTCAGCCTGCTTACGGCTGCGGATGAGATGCGCCACGCCGATGCACAGCACCGCGCCACCAGCGATCCAAGTGAAGGTCACGCCGTTGAGACCGGTGAGGGGAAGACCGGAGCCCTGCTTGTTTTTGACGATCAAGGCAGCAGTGCCGTTGTCCGTGTTGGTCGTGTCAACCTCGACCAAATTGGAACCCTTGGTGCTCGTCTCGACCGTAATCTTGTTTTCTCCCTCTGCTTGGTTGAATCCATCGGCTCTGATGGTGAAGGTGAAATCGGGGATGGTGTTGTAGCCGGCGAGCGTATGGGTCTCCTTGACGGTGTAGGTGCCGGCATCGAGGCCCTTGACGTAAATCTCGCCGGAGTCGGTGGTCGTGAACTCATAAGCCTTAGCACCGAGGGAGCCATTCTCCTGGACATACCTGCCCTTGGATGCAGTATCGTCGGGATCAGTGGCACAGATGGTGAACTTTACGCCCGTAAGTTTCTTATTCCCATCCGTCGCGTCCTTCTTGACGAGCTTGAGCGCATAGGTGTAGTCGCACACGGTGTCGGGCACAGACTCACCCCGGGAATCGTGGCCAGGGTTGTTGGAGTAGATGAGCTTGACGGTGTTGGAGTTGCCCGTGCCACCGACAACGACATACTGGGACTTCTGCGGGTCGAGCTTGGCGCTGTACGTGACAACGACCCTTGTGCTCTCGCCGACAGTGACACCGGCAGCCTTAAGATTGTCAAACTTTACGCTCAAGACCGTTCTGCCATTTGAATCGGGATCAGACACGGTCACAGAAGTAGGCATGATCTGAGTCTCACCAATCACGGCCTTGACAGTGGACTTATCAACAGTCAAACCGGCAGACAGCTCATCGTGGAACTCATAATAGTAGGTGCTGAACGTGTCGACATTGCTTGCAACCGTGCCGGTCAGCTTGTACTGAACGGTCTGACCCATCTGGGAGTCCGCCTTGTTCTTCCAGTCGTTGTCCGCACCATCGTCCATGACCTGCTTCGTCACGGTCGGGATGCTCGTCTTCTCGGTAACGGCCACTGCGTTGCCGCCCACGACTGCAAAGATCGGCGAGGTACCGGTCTGCTTCTCATTCGCTTTGAGCGAGTCGGTATCGGTCATGAACAGGTAGTAGCCAGCTTTCGTAGTGGTGAAAGTTTGACCGGCAGCAAAGGAATTGCCCGTAGCGGTAACACGCTTCTCTACAGCCAAGGCAATCTTGTTAAGGATGCTGTCCTGCGGCAAACTCGTGGTATCAGTGGTATCAGTGATCTTGGAAAGGAAGTCGGCAACATCAGAAGCGGTCGAGCCTTTGGTAATTCCAAAGGCGTTGTTATCAACAAGCACGTCCAGGACCGCAGTCTCTGCTTCAGCACTCGCCCACTCAACGTTGGACGTAACCTTACCGGACTTTCCGTCCACAACGTCAGCAGTAAAAATCTGATACGCCTTGAACGAAGTGGAGCCATTGTCCGCGGCCTGTTTAATCGTGAGCGAATAGCTGGGGGCGGCACCCTCCTCAGCAAACGCCATGGTCACCGGCGCCATAACCCCGCCGAAGCTCAGCGCTGCTGTGAGGCCGGCGGTTACTGCCAGGCGTGCGATGTTCTTGCTCATGCTCATCTTCTTTTCCTCCGTTTTCCGTTTGATTCTCATTCGATCGGTCATCATCTGTCTGTGTCTTAGCATCTACTTCGCTACGTCTCGCCCCGCTCTCTGTGGGGCTGCCAGCTACTCTTTATGGCTGCCACCTCCCCGCTTGACCAGGAGCGCGACCACGATGAGCGCGGCTCCAGCAACCGCTGCGGCGGCCGCGGCGTACATTGCCATATCGCCAGTCGAGGGCATAAAGCCTCCGGTGGTAATGCTAGGGGGTGTGCCGGTGGGCGTGTTGATGAGCGACGCCTCCAGGCTGCCCGTCGACCCGTCCGCGCTGTCGGCGCGCAGGGGCGACTCGGCCGTGATGGTGAGCTTGGGCTTGGCGGCGGCCACCTGGTCGACGTCCAGGCCCTCGGCCTTGACCGTCACGGAGCGCGTGCCCTCAAAGGCGGTGTAGCCCTTGGGCGCCTTGAGCTCGCGGACCTCCAGTTTGCCCGAGTCCACGCCCGAGACGGTCACGCGGCCGTCCTCGCCCGTGGTGACGGTGGCCTTACCCTCCGCATCCCACGTGCCGTCGGCCGCCAGCGTGCGACCGCGATCGTCGGCGATGCTCAGGACCGCCCCGGCGAGCGGCTTGTCGCCGTCGCTGCCGCGCTTGGTGAGCGCGAGATCCCAGGTGTAGGCGCACGCGTCGTCGCTCGGCGTGCGGGTGAAGCCGGCGTCGCCGGACTGGTCGGCAAAGGGAGAGCGCGGGTAGCGCAGGTAGACCTCGTTGGGGTTGCCCTTCGCGATGCCGTGGTTGCATGCGCTGTTGAGCGGCGCGTTGTACACGGCGACCACGCGGGCACCCGCGGCGAAGGCGTCGGCCCCGCCGAGCGCGGCGATCAGGTCGCCGGTGCGCACGGTGAAGGTGCTCCCCTCGACAGAGACCTTGCACTGTGAAGTTATGTCTGTCCACCCTTTAGCCGGCGTCGAGCTGACGTTGCCGTCCTCACATGCGACCGCATCGAAACCGCCCTCGGCGCCCGCCGCCACGTACACATGCATGCTCGCGGCGACCTTGGAGGGGTCGAGCCCCGCGCTCATGGTGTCGACGAACCGCACCGTATAGGTGTCGTAGGCGGTAAGGCCCGCCGGGACCGTGGCCGAGAGACGCCAGTACAGGCCGTCGGCGACCGTGGCGTCAGCGGCCTTCTGCCAGACGGCGGTACCGTCCTCCAGCACGTGCTTGGCGACCTTGGGCGTCGCCGCCTTGGGCTTGACGGTGACGGCGCCGCCGCCGACCAGGGCCATGATCGGCGCGGTGCCGGCCTCGCCCTGGGCGATGGCGTCGCCGTCGGCGACGATGAGCCAGTAGCCGCAGGGCAGCTCGGCCGCCGTGCCCGCGTTAAGGGCCACGGAAGTTGCGTCGGCATTGCAAATCGCGCGGGCAAGCTTTGCCGTCAGCGCGGTCGTCATATGCCCGTCGGCATTCATCCACTCGGCAGTCTCTTGCGCCGCCGATGCCGAGCCATCAAGCCCCGCATCATGAAGCACGGGAAGAACGGCTTGACGAACCGCGCCATTCGCCCACGTTGCGTCAGTTGCAATTTTATGGCCAGCATCGTCATCATCGATAACTGTCGCCGAAAAGAGCTGGTACGCGTCATACCGCGTCGCGACTGTACCGTCCACCGTAATGGCACCGGTGTCGGCAGCACGAGCCGTCCTGGGCAGCATCGCAAAAGAGAACATAGCGACCGTAGCTATCGTTGCGATGGCCAACAAGCGGCACCAAAGCCTACTCACGGCGACCACCTCGATCTTGATCGCGATGGCGGTGAGCATGCATCCATGTCGCGGCAAAGCACAGCAGCGAAGCGCCAGCCAGATACGTCATAGTCAAGCCGGCACCGCCTGCCTCGGGAAGCGTGGTCGAGTATCTGTTGGTAAAAGTCGGCGGGGTCGAAGAGCCATTGTCATAGGTGACGGTGGCGACGAGATTCCTCTCACCGTTGTCCACCTTAACCGTAACCTTGTGCTGGGTCCTGTCGTAGGTGATGTGGTCCTTGACGTTGTTCTCGGCGCCCTCGGGGACGACCTCAGAGATGGTATAAGTATAGGTATCGGCCTTGTTGTAGTCGACGTTGAAGGAGACGTTGCCCATGGCATCGTTGGTCACCGTTTGGAGCACCCTGTCCTTATCATCCTTGAGCGCGAACGAGAACTGACCTTCCTTGAACGTTCCGCCTGCGAGCACCTTCTCTGCGTTAATAACCGCCTTGCCCGCCATGCGGTTGTCGTAGACCCAGATCTCGTCCTTCTTTGTATCGTCGATGATCTCCGCACCGTCGACGATGTCCTTTGCCTTAGTTAGCGCAGCCTGATAATCCTTGTCGCTCGCGCTGCCCTTGAGCATGATCCACGTGGGATCGGCCTTGGCATAGCCAACAGGCGCCTTGGTCTCCACGAGCTGATAGAGCACGCAATTACTCATCTTCTTGTCGCTTGTGCCGAACGAGATTTTGCCGTTGGCGTCGGTGGGGACGTCGATCGCGGCCTCGTCAAACGGCGTTCTGGCGTTCTCTACATTTCCGTCATCCGCAACCTGGCCCATATCCACGCTGTAGAGTGTGAACTTCGCCCCCTCGAGCGTCGCGCCGACCTGCTGGGCGTCGTACTTGGTCATCGTGATGCTGTAGCCGTTGCCGCCCGCGCTGGCGGACGCATTTTGAATCTTCCATTTTTGCTCGTCGATCGCCGAACCCTCCGTCACCCCCGCAAGCTCGGCGGTGTTGGAAAGGGACACCTCTTCGCCGGGGTTTCCGGTCGGGATAACCTCATACTCGACCTTGAGGTATTTCCCGTCGGGCACCTCAAGAGTCAACTTCGTACGCGAGCCAGATTCATCCTTGACTTGCTCCATCTTCGACGAATAGTCCTTATCAGCCAGCGGTGACCAGGCACCATTCACCTGCTCATAGACCTTAAGCGTCGACGGCACCAGCGCGCACTTGGCATCCATGGTATCGACGAGCTCAAGGAAGTCGGTGCCATTTTTAAGGGCAACGGCAGACTCGTTAACAAGAATGGTGTATTTGATGCGATTGCTATTGGCAACCTGCTCGCCGGACTTTTTGATGACGTTGTTCTTAATGATGACGTCACCTTTACCGGAATCGAACTGTTTAACTCCTGACCCCGCGCTGGCCTTGTTGGTGAACTTCACCTCGTTTGTGGAGGTATCGAGCTCACCGCGCTTGACCGCCGTCTTGTACGTGAGCTTTGCGTAGCCGGCATAGCTTTCAAGCTCAGTCGTGGGGATGGAGAAGGTGACCGTATTGCCGTTGCGGCTGACGTTGTCGGCGGCGAGCGTCCGACCCGTAACGACCTCCTTGGCCTCGCCTCCGCGATGAAGCCCCGTATGTTTATCATAGGGGTTCTGCACGAGCGTATACTTTGCGGAATTCGCAACATAGCTCATACCATCCGGAAGGCTATCAACGATATTCAGCGGTTTCCCGCCCAGCTTTCCAGCTCCATAGTATTCGAACTCGCCATTTGCGCCCTTATTACCCTTTTGGCGGTTTGCATACACCGTCCAGTCGACGATCCAGGCGCCCTTCTCATCCGAGCCGTCAACGGTATGCCAATCGAAGTTCTCAACCCAAGACACCTTCGACTCCGCTTCCGGCTTCTCGACCGCGGGCATCGTTTCTCGGTTGACAACGTACTTGATGGGTTCGGTGAACGGCCACTGTAGTCTCAGGCCCGGTGCTTCGACCGCTGCGAAGTTTGAGTACCAGCCCGACAGCGCTTCTGATGTGGTGTCGTAGGTGATAACGGCGTAGTCCTCGTTCTCGAGAGCGGCTTTCACGTTGTCGGTAACGATGATTTTGAGGTCGTAGTTTTTCTTTGTTTCATTACCCGGATAGCTGGTCGTTGGTCTCCAGTCGATGCCCGGAACCAGCTCGGTATTGCCGATTTTAATGGTAATGGAGCTTTCGTCGACGCCAAGTTTCTGCGACCATGCCGACTGAAACGTGTCCTTCACCGTCACCTCGCCTGGATGGGCCGCATTGACGATCGCCTTCAGCGCGACCTTCGTCTCCCACGTCGCCCTGCCCGTCGTCGCCGCCTCATCGTATCTCACGAGCCTCTTGG
>CABQMC010000085.1 GCA_902465115.1 uncultured Collinsella sp. | reverse complement strand
TGGCCTGACCCAACTTGGAAGGAGCCTCCATGGGCCTTGACAACGTAACTCTGCGCGCCGCCACGCTCGATGACCTGGATGGTATCGCCGCCATCTACAACCAGCTGTGGTGCAACACGCTGCGCAACCGCGGCGACGTCGAAGCCGCCGATTTCTGTGCGCGTTTCAACATTGCCATGCAGCTGCAGCGCTCCCCTATCGCGCTCGTTGCCGAAGCTGAAGGCCGCATCATCGCTGCTTGCTGCATCGGCATCTTCGAAGACGGCAAACCACGCAAAAACCCGACGTGGAAGCCTTGCTACGACGAGCTATTCGCCCAGGCAACCGAAATGTCAAAAACCGCCGACGCCAAGCTCGAGGGTTCACTCTTTGGCGATAGCCGCGAAAAGGCCACGGCCGACCGCTTTGCCGCCACGGGCAACGAGTACGCCCAGGGTCAGCTCAACCTGATCATCATCGTGCCCGAGTGGCAGGGCAAGGGACTTGGCCGCGAGCTCATCGACCTTGCGCGCGCCGAGCTCGTTAAGGCAGGCTGCACCAAATTCTTCCTGATGAGCGACTGCAACTCCGACTGGCAGTTTTACGAGCACCTCAACATGAAGCGCATCCTCGAGGACCACAGCCAAGACACCGGCGACGGCTTTATCGTCTACATGTACGGCGGCAACACGCAGGATTAGCCCGCCAATAAGGACCAGAACCACCACAAAGGTGCCTGTCCCCTCTGTGGTGGTTCTGGAGCGCTATGCAGCGGGATGCTAGACTTGCGGCTAGCACATTTGCACCAAAATACGGGGCGCATGCAGGAGAGGAGATGTCATGGCACCGATTGAGCCACTCAAAAAAATCGTCGCTCCCGCCGCCAGGATCATCGTCCGCCTGAGCGACTCGCTTACCTACGACGATGTCCCCTGTGCCGCTAAGGCACGTTCGGACAGTCGTCCCTACCTGGGCCACGTCCCCTACTTTGCGCCTAAGCTTGCCTCTGACCCCGAGCATTGCGAACAGTAATCCAAGGTGCAGCAAGCGCCGCACAACTCGCGGTGCTACTGTTTTGGTGCAAAGCGACCTGTCCCCCTTGCGCCAACGCCGGGATTATCGACACTGCGGCCGCGGCGCGATATGAGGCGCGAAACCTCGCCCAGCAACACGCCGATCACCACACCCATGAGGATCGGCAACTTTGACATCTCGGCGGGCGAGCTGTTAAGCGGCACGATTGTCGCAACAATCGAAAGCACGAGTTCTACCACCGGCACCGCAAGTGCCACCGCAAGCACCTTGCCCTCGAAGGGCGCGCGGAACACGCGCGGGCGATCGTCATATTTGCGCAGGCGCCAAAACGCTGGGAACATCGGGATATAGCTCATAAGCAAAAAGACGACGTTCATCGAGAAGAAAACCCAAAAGACGTCGGAGCCCTCGCCCAGCGGAATCTGAAGCAGTAGTACCAGGCTGGCAAAACAACCGTTAATGATTGCCGAGCCATTGGGCATGCCGGTCTTCTTGGACACCAGCGCAAAGGGACGCGGCATATTGCCATGACGCGCGGCATAGCTCGCCACGATGTTAACGCCAAAGCTCCAGCAGATCATGTTGGCGAACAGCGTCACCAAAAAGGCCACGCCCACGACCATCGTCAGCGGATGGCTGCGCCCCAACATGGCGGCGACCGCGTCCACAATGCCCGAATCGAGCGAAAGCTGCTCGGTGGGAACCGCGGCTCCAATGCCGATGCCGCAGATAATGTAGATTGCCGCAATGGCAACGCCACCAGCGATAACCGCCTTGGGGATATCGCGCGATGGGTTTTTCATCGTACTGGCAAAGGTCGCGACCACTTCGAAGCCCATAAAGTTGAACAGGATGATCGATAGGTACGTCAACGAATTGGTGTCGCCCAAATCTGGAATGAAGGTCTTAAACGACATATCGTTGGCAAAGCCGTTATTGCAGGCAAACCAGATGCCGACGATTCCCACCACGGCGGTAATGAGCACCTTGATGACGGCACCGCCGTCCATGACCCAATCGGCCTCGGCCACCGGGTGCATCGCCATGACCGTGACGCCCCACACAAAGGCAAGCTCGATGGCAATTCGAACCCCGAGCGAAAACTCGATGCCCCATACCGCATTGATGACACTGGGAAACATGCAAGCGATACTTGCCACCCACAGTGGAAAATTGACCCAGTAGCACCAGGAGCAACGGGCGCCCCAACGGTCGCCCAAGCCCAGGCGAACCCAATCGTACAGGCCGCCCTCGGAATCGAACGCCGTACCGAGCTCGGCCACCACCAGGCCATAGGGAAGCAAAAACGTAATGATGAGGAAGATCCACCAGAAGAACTGCACGTTACCCATGGCAGACGCCGGAGCAGCCGCCTCGATGGTAAAGACAACGCAGATAACCGAGAGGATGACCTCGAACAGGGAGAACTTTTTACCTACCATGGCACGCTCCCCCTACAGCAAAAAGGATGGCATCTGTACCGAAGGCGCAGCCCAAGGTAGGGTTGCAGGCCGCGTCACCGGTGCAGGTGCCATCCCAAAGAGAAGAGAGGATGCAATTGTTGGACCAACGCTCGCGGAACAGGCGCGTGTAGATAACGATACGCTGGTACATAGATACTCCGATCAAAACGGTCGCGCTCGCAACCGGAAACTATCAGCAATTGAATACGCGTCTGACCTGGGAAATTCAAGCGAACAATTGGCCTAACCCGCAATAAATCCCAGATCAGACGCGTATTCAATCAAAGAAAAAGGGCACTCCGATGTGGAGGCAACGGAGTGCCCAAAGAAAAGCCAGCCGATCAATCAGGTAGCCCTGTTCGCTTGACCGGCTGGGTTTCTGAGGTGCGGCAGATTCCCGTGAAAGAGGAGCGCCGCGCACTTCGGTACGCAAGCGACGAATGAACGGGAAGGTACCGTGCCTCAGGAAGCCAGACGATTAAGCCGACGGCTCCTGCTGCGTAATGCAGTGGATATTGCCGCCGCCGAAGACGACCTGCTCGGACTGAACGCCAACGCACTTGTAGACGCCCTCGCCCCAGACCTCGTCGTAGATCTTCTGGAGCGTGTCAACGGCAAGCTGATCGTTCTCGTCGCCGTACTGTGGGACGATAACGCCGTGGTTGGTGACCAGGTAGTTCATGTAGGAGGCGATCAGCGGCTCGTCGGCAACGCGCGGCTCGGCGTTCTCGTCGGCGTCGATGGTGTCGCAGGAAGCCTGGTCCATGAACAGCGGGTTCACAGGCATGCAGAGCTTGTAGACCTTCATCTTGCGGCCCTTGGCGTCAACGGCGTTGGAGAGGGTCTCGTAGACAGCGTGGCACTGCTCGTAGAACGGATACTCGGGATCGTCGGTCCAGATGCAGGCCATGACGCCCGGAGCGATGAACGTAGCGACATCATCGATGTGACCGTTGGTCTCCTCGGGATCGATACCCTCCTTGACCCAGATGACCTTCTCGACGCCCAGGTAATCCTTGAGGTGCTCGTCCATATAGGCGCGAAGTTCCTCACTCCAGGGCTCAAACTTCTTGTGGAACTTGGGCCAGATGGACTCGGGGTCCTCTTCCTCCTCCAGAACCGCAGAGCAGGTGCGGCCCGGGGAAAGCAGGCACTGGTCGGTCACGACCACGGTGCCTTCGCCGTCGACGGTGATGGAACCGCCCTCGAGGATCATGTCATCGGGACGATAGCGACGGCAGCCGGAAAGCTCAGCCATCTTAAGGGCGATTTGCTCGTCCTTGTCCCACGGGAAATAGAGGCCGTCGACGAGGCCACCGTAGGCGTTGAAGTGCCAGTGGTTGGCGCGCTTATCGCCCTTGCCATTGATAACAAAAGTGGCAGCGGTGTCGCGGAACCAAGCGTCGTCGGTGGTCATCTCGATAACGGTAACGTTCTCGTCTTCCTCAAAGGCAGCCTTGCAGTTGGCGTAGTCGGCCTGGTTGGCGCACATGGTGACCGGGGTGAACTCGGCAATAGCGCGAGCGATGGCGGCATACTGCTTCTGAGCCGGCTTGGCACCATGGGCCCAAGTATCGGTGCGATGGGGCCAGCCCATCCACACGCGATCCTGTGGGGCGAACTCAGCAGGCATAAAGAAGCCATCGGCCTTAGGGGTGGACTCGGACTCGGTGATCGTACGCATAAGATTTCCTCCAAATCGAACGATCGCTTGCTGCGGGCGGGTTACCCTCAGCCTAAAACCAAGAGATGGTAGGCGCCCGTTCCCCGGCAAAGGTCGGGGCGCCTGGCACCGGTTTTCACGGATGTCGCACCGGCAAGCGACGACGTAACCCGGTGCGCGGAGACAAAACGCACGAAGGATACGGAAGAGAGATTGGGGCGGGCGGTGGTTACCGGAGCAACAGCTCACACCCACCTCAGAGAAAGGTTAGCAAACCTGTTGCTTGGGCACGCCTCCGAAGAGGCTAGAGTGTCCCGAGTCGGGAGCGACAAGCCCGACGAAGCGTACGTTGGTACGCGAGGAAGGTTGGAGCCCCGAATCCGGGTGCTCTAGTCCTCCTCGGACTCCTCAGCGAGGCGCTGAGCAGCCAGCTCGGGAGTGAGACCCTTGTACTCGGTCTCGCGGCCCTTAGCACTGACGACGCGGACAACCTCGCCAATAAGCAAGAGCACGATGAAGATGACGATCATCGGGACCTTGTCGCCAATTTCGGCGGCGGAGAACGGGATCAGCGTTGCAACGATGGCAAGAACCAGCTCGATGCAGGGGATGGCCAGCATGACCTTCATCATGGCGCCCTTAAACGGGAACGTGAAGATGCGCTCACGGTTCGGGTCGTTCTTACGAAGGTTGAGGAACGCCGGGAACATCGGGATGTAGGTGAGCAGCAGGAAGACGACGGAGGTGCCGAAGAGCATCCAGAAGACACCGTTGGAGATGGCGTCGATGGGAACGAGCTGCAGGCAGAGAACCAGGGAGGCAACGATGGCGTTGACCAGGTTGGCGCCGTTGGGCATATCGTCCTCGGAGATCATCGAGGCGAAGACCTTGGGCATGTTGCCGTGCTCGGCAGCATAGCGAGCGACGGAGTTGACGCCGAAGGACCAGGCAGCCATGTTGGCGAACAGGGTGATCAGGAAGGCGATGCAGATGACCTTAAAGATCATGGAATCGCCCACCATGGTCTGGACTGCGACGATCATGCCGTAGTCGGGGTCGATGGAGTCGGCCGGCACGGCGGCGCCGATGCCGAAGCCGGCGAACAGGTAGATGACGGCGATAGCCACGCCGCCGACGATGATGGCCTTGGGAATATCGCGAGCGGGATCGGCCATGTCGTCGGTCATGGTGCAGATGACCTCGAAGCCCATGAAGTTGAAGATGATGATGGACAGGTAGCCGAGGGCGTTGGTGTTGGTGAGCTCGGGCAGAAAGGTGGCAGCGGACATGTCGTTCGCAAAACCGTTCTCCATGGCATACCAGATGCCCAGGGCGCCGACGATAACGGCAACGGCGACCTTGATGATAGCGCCTCCGTTGAGGACCCACTCGGAGTCGGCCGCCTTGGAGCGGCCCATGAGATACACGATCCACACAAAGGCAAGTTCGATACCCATCTTGGCGATTAGGTTGAACTCGACGCCAAAGACCATGCCCAGGATGTCGGGGAACATAGTGGCCAGCGAGGCGATCCACAGGGGGTAGTTGACCCAGTAGGAATACGAAATGCGGGCGCCCCACTTGTCGCCCAGGCCATCGCGTACCCAGTCGTAAATGCCGCCCTCGCCGTCATAGGTGGTGCCGAGCTCGGCGACAACCATGCCGTAAGGGAGCAGGAAGGTCAGGATTAGGAAGATCCACCAGAAGAACTGCTGGTTGCCAATGGCGGCAGCAGGTGCGGCGGCCTCGCAAACGAAGACGACGCAGATGATGGTCGAAATGACCGTCAAGAAGGAAAGCTTTTTCTTTCCGTCGCTCATGATGAGCTCCTTCGCTCAGTCTTGGACAGATCCGGGGCCTAAGGTATTAAGGCAATTGCTTGGGCCTCGGTGAGCGGGCGACAGGAGACGAGCATCCGCCGCCCGCAAACGTGCTTTTAGAAGCCTTGAGCTTAGAGCTGCTCGAGAGCCTCGAGAGCGGCGTGGAGCTCAGCCTTGGCGGAGTACTCGACACCCTCGTCGTTGAGCGGGGTGCGCTTGCCCAGGGCGGCAAGGAGAGCACGGATGGAGTGCTTGCGGTTCTCGGCCTCGACCCAGCACAGGGAGCGCTCGGGATCGTCCATGACCTCGTCGACGACCTCCTCGTTGCGGGTGGCCGGCAGGCAGTGCATGAACTTGGAGTCTGCGCCGGCGAAGTTCATCATGTCCATGGTGACCTGATACTTGGGATAGAACACGTCCATGTAGTTCTCGCCCGAAACCTCCTCGTCGTACAAGCCATACCACACGTCGGTGTAGATGAAGTCGGCGCCCTTGATGCACTCGATGTCGTCGGAGATGACGACCGAGCCGCCGGAGACCTTGCAGTTCTCCTCGGCGATGGCCATCATC
>CABQMC010000084.1 GCA_902465115.1 uncultured Collinsella sp. | reverse complement strand
CACCTTTGGCGCCAACGCCCACAAGCTCGACGGCGCCGCCACCGTGGCAGACGTCTTTGCCGCGGCAGTCACCTGCGCCCGCGAGGCCGGCGCCCGCTACGTTGCCGGCGATATCGGCCCCATCGGCGCCCTGCTGCGCCCCTTGGGTACCCTCAGCTTCGACGAGGCCTATGACCTCTTTGCCGAGGAGGTGCGCGCCGGCGTCGATGCGGGTGTGGACCTCTTTATTATCGAGACCATGACCGACCTTGCCGAGATCAAGGCCGCCGTCCTCGCCTGCCGCGAGAATTCCGACCTGCCCGTCTTTGCCACCATGACCTTTGAGGAAGACGGTCGCACCTTCTTGGGCACGAGCCCCGAGGTCGCCGCCATCACCCTCGACGCCATCGGCGCCGACGTCCTGGGCATCAACTGCAGCCAGGGACCGGCCGAGCTCCGAGGACTCGCCGCGCGCATGCTCACCGTTACCGACAAGCCCGTTATGGTGCAGGCCAATGCGGGACTGCCCCACGTTGACGATGACGGCAATACCGTCTTTGATATCCAGGCACCCGAGTACGCCGAGGCCGTCGCCGGCATGATCGAGGACGGTGTGAGCGTCGTCGGCGGATGCTGCGGTACCACGCCCACGCATATGGCGGCCCTGCGCACGCTTATCGACAACCACACGCCCAGCCCGCGTCATCGCAAGCCCAGCATGTCGGTCACGAGCGCCCAGACGGTCGTGGACCTCCCCTGCGACGGCCACAAGATCGCCGTCATCGGCGAGCGCATCAACCCCACCGGCAAGAAGCGCCTGCAGCAGGCCCTACGCGACGGCGACCTGGATTACGTCGTGAGCCAGGGCATCAGCCAGCAGGAGCAGGGCGCCGACATCTTGGACGTCAACGTGGGCCTGCCCGAGATCGACGAGGTCAAGGTCATCCAGCAGGCCACCGAGCAGCTCCAGGGCTCCACGCTGCTGCCGCTGCAGATCGACTCCACCGACCCCGCCGCCGTCGAGGCCGCCGTACGTCGCTACGCCGGCAAGCCCATCATCAACTCGGTCAATGGCAAACAACAGATCATGGATGAGATCTTTCCGCTGGTCGCCCACTACGGCACCAACGTTGTCGGCCTTACGCTCGACGAAGGCGGCATCCCCGATACCGCCGAGGCCCGCTTTGCCATCGCCGAGCGCATCGTGGCCGAGGCTGCCCGTTACGGCATCGGACCGGACCGCATCCTCATCGACTGCCTGGTCATGACCGCCTCGACCAATCAACGCCAGGCCGAGCAGATCCTGCGCGCCATGTCCCTGTGCAAGGAGCGCCTGGGCGTCAAATGCGCGCTCGGCGTGTCGAACATCAGCTTTGGCCTGCCTGCCCGCCCGCTGCTGGGTTCGGTCTTTTTAGCCGCCGCTTTTGGCGCGGGCCTGGACGCCCCCATCATGAACCCGGGCTCCAAGCGCTTTATGGATACCGTCTACAGCTATCGCGTCCTGAGCGTTGAGGACGAGGGCTCGACCGGATACATCGAGCGCTACGGCGGCTGGACCGATCCGTATAAGATCGCCGCAAACCCGGCAGCAGCTCAGGCCGCATCGACCGACACCGTGCCCGCTGCTGGCACCGCCGGCACCGACGGCAACGACGACCCGATTCGTCGCATGGTCGTCTCGGGCCGCAAAGGCGAGATCGCTGCCGAGACCGAGCGTCTGCTGGCAGACCATGACGCCATGGACCTCATCAACAATCACTTTATCCCCGCCCTCGACGAGGTCGGCGTCCTCTTTGACCAGGGCAAGTTCTTCCTGCCGCAGCTCATGGCCTCGGCCGAGGCCGCGCGCGTGGGTTTCGACACCATCAAACGCCTAATGCCCGCCGGCGAGATTGCCGACAAGGGCAAGATCTGCGTGGCCACTGTCAAGGGCGACATCCACGATATTGGCAAGAACATCGTCAAAATGCTGCTCGATAACTACGGCTACACCGTCTTTGACCTGGGCCGCGACGTCGACCCGCAAGAGGTGCTCAAGACCGTCAAGGAGCGCGATATCAAACTCGTCGGCCTCTCGGCGCTTATGACTACCACGGTCGTCGCCATGGAGGAGACCATCAAGCTGCTCCATGCCGAGGTGCCGGGCGTCAAGATCATCGTAGGCGGCGCCGTACTCACCCCCGAATACGCCAAGCAGATCGGCGCGGACTACTACGCCAAGGACGCCGCCGAAAGCGCTCGTATCGCCGAAGAGGTCTTTGGGCAGTAACACAACGGAAACAACCGAGCACCAAAACGTGCCGCATGCGCCACTTGGCACGTGCGGCACGTTAAAATAGATAAGACTATGCTCGTTTTGGCAGATAGGAGCGCAAGGATGGCGATCACGCCCGCAGAAATCGCGGAAACCCGCGGCATGGTTGAGGAACAGAACCTCGACATCAGGACCATCACCATGGGTGTTTCGCTCATGGGTTGCGGCGACGAGAACCTCGACCGCATGTGCACGAAGATCTACGACCACGTGACGCACACGGCTGAGCATCTGGTCGAGACCGCCGAGAACCTCGAGCGCGAGTACGGTATCCCCATCGTCAACAAGCGCGTTTCCGTCACCCCGGTGGCGCAGATTGCCGCGTGCTGCAAGGATGAGGACCTCACCCCCATCGCGCATGCCCTCGACCGCGCGGCCGAGACGCTCGGCATCGACTACCTGGGCGGCTTCTCCGCGCTCGTCCAGAAGGGCATCGGCGACGCCGACCGTCGCGTCATCCAGTCCATCCCCCAGGCGCTCGCCACCACGAGCCGCGTCTGCTCCAGCGTCAACGTCGCCAGCCTGCGCGCCGGTATCAACATGGACGCCGTGCTTATGGCCGCCCAGACCATCATCGATGCCGCTAAACTCACGGCCGACCAGGACTCCGTCGGCGCTTCCAAATTTGTCTGCTTTGCCAATATGGTCGAGGACTCCCCGTTTATGGCGGGCGCCGTCCACGGCGGTGGCGAGGCCGACGCCGTCATCAACGTAGGCGTCTCGGGCCCCGGCGTTATGGCCGCAGCCCTGGAGACGCTGCCCGATTCCGCATCGATGATGGAAGTCGCCGAAAAGATCAAGCAGACCGCCTTTAAGATCACCCGTGCCGGCGAGCTCATGAGCCGCGAGGCCGCCCATCGTCTGGGTGTCGAGAAGGGCATTGTCGACCTGTCGCTGGCTCCCACGCCTGCCATCGGCGACTCCGTCGCGCGCATCCTCGAGATCATCGGCGTGGGCACCTGCGGTGGCCCCGGCACGACCTGCGCGCTCGCCATGCTCAACGATGCCGTCAAGAAGGGCGGCGTCATGGCCAGTTCCAGCGTGGGCGGTCTCTCCGGCGCCTTTATCCCCGTGTCCGAGGACGCCGGCATGATCGCCGCCGTCGAAGCCGGCGCGCTTTCCCTCGAGAAGCTCGAGGCCATGACCTGCGTGTGCTCCGTCGGCCTGGACATGATCGCCATCCCCGGTGACACCCCGGTCGAGACCATCGCCGGCATCATCGCCGACGAGATGGCCATCGGCGTCATCAACAACAAGACCACGGCCGTGCGCGTGATCCCTGCCATCGGCAAGGGCGTGGGCGACTGCGTCGAGTATGGCGGCCTGTTTGGCCGTGCGCCCATCATGCCGGTGAACCCCAACGCCGGCACCGTGCTTGCCCACCGTGGTGGTCGATTCCCGGCGCCGCTGAACTCGCTGAAGAACTAGCTGAGGGGTTCGGGCGAGGAGCCCCGGGGAGGGCAAATATATAAGGTCGCCTGCTCGGACAGTCCTGACTCGCACGGAGAGCACATTAAGTGCTCTCCGGCTCGTGCGGAACTCGCGATCGACCAAAGCCCCCGGCGCGCCCTCTTCCTTGTGGCGTTTTGGCCTGCAGCTTGCGAACGTCGCTCTGCTCGTCCGCTTTTTTGATCTGGAGAGCCGGGTGGGCTGATATATATGGACAAGGGGCTCCCCCGTTGGTGGACGGGGGAGCCCCTTGTTGCGTTTGGGTTGTTGGTGCGATCTACAGATGCGAGACGATCAGTTCCATCTTGCCTTCGAGGTCGATGGAGCTGACGGTGCTCGGGGCCAGCAGGTGGCTTCCCTTGTGGACGGGGTCGCCGCAGACGGTGCCTTCGCCGTCGATGACCGACAGGCACATGAAGGGCCAGCGCTGGTCGAGGATCTTGCTGCCGTCGACGCGCACACGATCGACGGTGTAGCAGGAGTTAGACTCGAGCTCGGTCACGCCGTTCACCTCGGGCGCGGTCACCGTGCCGTCGGTCGGAGCCTGAGCATCAAAGTCGATGCAGTCGAGGCTCTGCTCAATGTGCAGCGGACGCAGCTTGCCATCGGTGCCGGGACGGTCGTAGTCGTACAGGCGATATGTCACGTCGCTCGACTGCTGCGTCTCCAAAATGAGCGTGCCGGTCTTGATGGCGTGCACGGTACCGGAATCAATCTGGAAAAAGTCGCCCTTGTGAATTGGCAGCACGTTGAGCATGTCGTCCCAGCGGCCGTCCTTGATCATCTGTGCGGCCTCGGTGCGGTCTTTAGCACGCTGGCCGACGATGATCGTGGCGCCGGGCTCGCAGTCCAGCACATACCAGCACTCGGTTTTGCCCAGGCTGCCGTTCTCGTGCTTGGCAGCGTACTCGTCGTTGGGGTGAATCTGGATCGAAAGGTCGTCCTTGGCATCCAGAATTTTAATGAGCAGCGGGAACTCCTTGCCCTCGCAGTTGCCAAAGAGCTCGCGGTGCTCGGCCCACAGCCACGATAGCGTGTGACCGGCATACGGGCCCTCCGCAATCTGGCAGTCACCGTTGGGATGGGCCGAGATGGCCCAGCACTCACCGATGGGACCTTCGGGAATGTCGTAACCAAATACGGTTTCGAGCTGGCGGCCACCCCAGATCTTCTCGTGGAAGATCGGCGTCAGTTTAATCAAATCGGACATATTTATACCCCCATTATGTTGCGCGGGCGCCGCGTAAAGCTGCTCAAAACGAGCACCCGCATGACTACAAAAACCTATGCCAACGTTACGTTGTGCAGCTCAAAGCGGTCGCCAACGTTGCGCGAGATCGAATACTCAAAGGCGGCGCCGCTGTCCAAAAAGCCAATCTGGGTGAGCTCGAGCAGGGGAGAGCCAGGCTTGGTGTCTAGACGCTCGGCTTCTTCCTCGGTTGCTGCCACGGCGCGAATGGTACGGTGGAAGCTCGAAATTTTCAGCCCGCATTGCTCGCGGATGAAATGGTAGAGCGATCCGTACAGGTCCTTCTTTTTCAGGCCCGGAATCAGCTCGAGGGGCATGTATGTGTACTCGATAACGATGGGCTTCTCATCGGCCTGACGCACGCGCACGACGTGATAGGCAAAGTCATCCTCAGCAATTCCCAGCTGGGCTGCGATGTCCGCTGGTGGATTAACGATCGAGAAATCGTAGACCACCGAGGTCACCTTCTCCCCGCGGTGCTCATACGAAAAGCCCTGGGCACGGTCGTTTTTGCCCTGGAAAAACGCCTGGCCGGGAAGTCCCGCCGTGTCCTTAACGTAGGTACCCGATCCGCGTCGGCTGGTAATAAGACCTTCCTCGGTGATTTGTTCAATAGCTCGTTTGACGGTGATTTTGGAAACGCTATAGAGCTCGCAGAACTCAACGACGGTGGGAAGCTTGTCGCCCGGTTTAAGAGCACCATCCTCAATACTCCGACGAATATCTGCAGCTATCGCCTCGTATTTGGGAATCATAGAACCTCCTTTCCAACTTGATTGAGAATAAAAAAAGTATAGTCAACGCCTAAGTATCTCTATTTTGAGTTATTGAAAAGTTCGAGAAAGATAAAATCAAAAGTCGCCCCGCTTGTAAAATCAGAGCGTTTTAAATGATAAACATCTGAGTAGTGTCGTGTTGAGGAATGATCGGTCCGAGGACGGGACCGAACCGATATAGCGGCCAGCGAACCGAATCTCGTACTCTGCGTTTCCCCAGATAAAACCTGCCAAAATAAACCTGTCCCTTTTTGGTAGGTTTTTGCCTTGGGAGCGGTACCATACAGGCAATGTTTAAACGAGAAAGGCGGGCTCCCATGGAACCTAAGCAGTATTACATCGGCATCGACGTCGGCGGCACCTCGGTCAAGGAGGGTCTGTTCGATGAGGACGGAAACCTGCTTGCCAAGGCCAGCGTGCCCACGCCTCCCATCGTTGACGCTGCGGGCTTTGCCGCGGTGACCGAGGCTATCGACCAGGTGGTCGCCAAGGCCCAGATTCCGCGTGCCTTTGTGTCGGGCATTGGCCTGGCCGTTCCGTGCCCCATCCCGGCATCGGGCGATGCCAAGGTCAAGGCGAACATCGCCATCAACCTGCCCGAGCTCAAGATCGCCATCCAGGAGCACTGCCCCGACGCGGTCGTTAAGTACGAGAACGACGCCAACGCTGCTGCTATGGGCGAGGCCTGGCTCGGCTCTGCCAAGGGCGTACAGAACGTGGTGATGGTCACCATCGGTACCGGCGTGGGCGGCGGCGTTATCGTTAACGGCGACGTGGTATCG
>CABQMC010000083.1 GCA_902465115.1 uncultured Collinsella sp. | reverse complement strand
ACTGCGAAAGGCCCAGCGAGCGCGCCGCCTCGGCCTGGCCGGGATCGATGGACTCGATGCCGCCGCGCAGGACCTCCATCATGTAGGCGGTGGAGTTGAGCGAGATGGTAACGAGGCCGGCGGTGAAGGTGCTCCAAATCTGGTTGGCCTGAGCGGTCTCGAAGCCCATGCCGCGCAAAACGGTGAAGCCCGCGTAATAGATGAGCAGGCCCTGGACCATCATGGGCGTGCCGCGCACGATGGTGGAGTAGATGGTCGCAAAGCCGCGGCCGATACTCTTAAAGAAGCGCACCAGATCGTTATCCACGCGGTCGAAGGTCTGAATACGCAGGAACACAAAGAGCAGTGCCAGGAAGAATGCGATGACGGTGCCGAAGGTGGCAAGCGCGATGGTGATCTCGATACCGCGAATGAAGAAGTCGCCGCTCTTGTAGGTCATGTAGACCAGGCTCGACAAAAAGTCGCTGGGGTTGGAATCCGAGACAATGCTCACCTGCACCAGGTCGATAAACGACATGACGCAGCGGTCGATAAAGAAAACTGCCGCGATGGCGACCACGACGTAGCTGCCTAAACGTGCTCCACGACGGAAACGCTCGGATGCGAACGGCGACTTTTCGCGATAGTCGCTCCAGTGCATAAGCTTGGTGACCAGCGCCGCCGCCGACACGACGAGCCACGCCCACAGGATTGCCCAAAGGCAATCTTGAAACACGCCCGTGGGAGCCAAGAAGCTCAGCGGTGTGGGGTTGCGCTGGCTAAACGCCAGGCCGAGCGCCGCGATAACGCTCGTGCCCAGGTACACATAACGGTGGTCGGCCTTGATAAAGGAGGCCAGACGATTGATGGTTTTCATGCTGCCTCCCTATGCCGGCTGACGGTCGAGGCACGCGTCCCACATTTGGTCGCGCTCCTCTTGGCTAATGCCCTTGAGTGTCTTGTCGATGAGCTTAAGGAGCTTGTCCGAGCCCTTGCGGCAGCCGACGTTTGCCGCGACCTCCTGCTTAAAGCCCTCGCCCTCGGCAAAATGAATGGGGACGATACCCGGGTTTTGGGCCATATAGCCCTTCTCATTCTCGGTGTTGTAGGTCACGGCGTCGCACGTGCCCTGCAGCAGGTTCGAAAACACCGTGGGAACCGAATCGACCGGGTTCTTGTGGACAACACCCGGGATCTCGTCGATGACGGTATCGAGCATGGTGTCCTTTTGGCCGAGCACCGTAGCGCCGCTAAAGTCGCTGAGCTTGGTCGCGTTTTGGTAGGGCGAGCCCTCTTTTACGAACAGGCCAAAGTAGCCAATAAAGTACGGGTCGGAGAAGCCGACCGACTCCTCACGCTCGGGCGTGGCGCTCATGCCGGCGATGATGAGGTCGTTGTTGAGCGAGTCGATAAGGCCCGAGAAGCTCTGTTTGACGGCAACGGGCTCGCCGCCGAGGGCCTTGCAGACGATCTTGGCGATCTGCACGTCGTAGCCGTCGGCATAGGCACCCTGCACGTTGTCGATGGGGATGGTGTACTCGCTGGCTTCGGAGACCTGCCAGTTGTACGGGGCGTAGGCCGCCTCCATGCCGATACGGATCTTGTCCTTGCCGATCACGGAATCGGACAGGTCGTCGCGACCGCCGCCCGTCGTGGGCTGAACTACTTCCAGCGTGGAGGGGCGCTGGCAACCGGCAAGTGCGCCGGCGACGATAGAAGCGCTCGCAACGAGAGCGCTTCCCAAAAAGATGCGACGGCTGCATACCGGCTGGCGCTGCTCATCGCACTGTTGGGGAGAATGCATAATCTGCCTTCCCTGTTGAATCGTATGCTGACGACTTAACAGGATACCGCTCAGCGCTACCTCCAGCAAATGCATATATAAATGCATATATACAAATTTACGAACTGAAAACGATTGGTAGTCGTTGGGGACGTTCTTAAACGACTAGTCAAACAAGAACGTCCCCAACGACTAGGCATGAAAAAGGCAAGGCATAAACCTTCTGGTCATGCCTTGCCTTTTGAATGACAAATTATCGCTCTGGACGGCGCGCAGCATCGACCGAGCGGCGGAACCTCTAGAGCAAGGTAACGCTAAAGCTGCGCTTGTCCGTCTCGCCGGGAGCCAAGGTGATGGTGTTGACCTTGTGCTCAAAGACGTCGTCCTCGGTGTCCGTGGTGGTATGACCGGTCCAGGGCTCGAGCGCCACAAACGGGGCGTCGTTGGCGGCAGACCACACGCCGATGTACTTAAAGCCCTCAAAGTCGATCTTGACGCCGTGGCCCGACTTGCGGCCGCGCAGCGTGAGCGTGGAGCCCGGGGTATCGGTGAACATGATGGCGTCGTTATCGAAGCTGCGGTGCGTGATGGGCAGCACGTCCGAGTTATCGGGAGCCTTGTAGCTACCCTCGAACGTCATGAGGCCATCGGGCGTGATGATGGGGGCCTCGTTGGTCCAAGCCTCGGTAAATGCCAGCTCGTAATCCTCGAACGCCTCGTCCTCGGCACCGGGAGCAGGTACGTTAAATGCGGGGTGGCCGCCCACCGAGAACGGCAGGTCCACGTCGCCGGTATTGGTGACGGCAAAGGTCTGGGTAAGTGTGGCGTCACCAGTCAGGGCATAGGTCATGTTGAGCTTAAAGTGGAACGGAAAGGCCTTGAGCGACTCGGGCGTGTCGGTGATCTCGTACGTTACCGAGGAGCCGTCCTCCGAAACCTCGACCAGCTTGTGCTCGACGATGCGCGCGAGGCCGTGGCGCGGCATCTCGCAGGTGCCAGCCGCAGACGTCGCCGTGTTGTTGCGCAGCGAGCCCACAATGGGGAACAGGATGGGCGCATGCTTGCCCCAAAAGGCGGGGTCGCCCTGCCACAGATACTCGTTGCCGTTGAGGGCAAGGCTCGTGAGCTGGGCGCCCATGGAATCGATGGCCGCGGTGAGGCTGCCGCGCTTGATGGTAGTGACGGTAGACATGCTACTTCCTCCAAAAGTAAACAATAGTGTCGAGGGCTATTGTCCCACTCTTGGCGGCGGGACGGGACAGCAGGCGATTATTGAGTAGTCATAGCGGAATGAGCGGCGAGCACCTACTGGGTATCCACGTAAAGGTCGAACCCGCCCTGCGGTGTGGTGTCGACCGTGTCGGGCGCCTGTGAGTTAAAGCTCACGGGGACCATGCGCTTTGAGGCACGGAAGCGCGTGCCGTCGGTGGCGACGGGCGGTTCATCGACGGTGAGCTCGTAGTCGCCGGGCTTAAGTTCGATGCCGTCACCAGCGGAATTGACGTATTGATACTCGTCAATCGTCTGCCCTTTGAGCGTGCGCCCCACGATGTGGATGAGCATTTGGCTGTCGCCGCGCACGGTGTCCCACGTCGCGCCGTCCTTGACCTCGACCGACACATGTACCGAGCGCGTGCGGCCGAGCGATTGCTCGATAGACATCTCGACCTTGGCGGCGTCTTTTCGCTGTTGTTCAACATGGCTCCAGACGTTTCCAATTACCGAGCATGCGATAACGCCGGCCATGAAGGCGATAAGGATGGGGCCAAGCGGAGAGCGACGTCCTGCATCTTCCTCGCGAGACAGATTGGGGCGACGTGTGGGCGCGGGCGCCTGAGCGCCCTGCGAGGGCACGTCGAGAATGCTGAAGGATGCCGTGCTGTCGGGGTCGATAGTGTGACGCGGCTGCGGGGTCTTTGCCGGCGAGATCGACATGTCGGCTGGCTCACCGAGCGTGGCCGTAGCGTCGGCCTTGGCCTCGTCTGCCTCGGCCTGGGCCCAAGCCTGTTCGAAGGTCAGAGGCTCGACGGGGTCGAGGGCGGCGTCCGAGTCGGCGGCGACGTCGTTGCCGGTCTCGTCCTCGTCGCTCGACACGTCACGCGGCGTGGGCTCGTCCCACTCCTCGTCCGGAGCCTCACCCTCGCTATACCACCATTCAAAGTTATCGATATCCATACGGGGCGCCCCTTAGGCCTCGCAAATAAACACTCGCTAGTCTTATACCCCCAGACGGCACCGAAGCTCACCCGAGCCAGACACGAAAACCGTCACAACATTCGACGCTTTTCTTCGATTTCGAGATTTTCATCGAATGTTGTGATGGTTTGGGCGACTGGCCGGCAGCGCAATGTGACAAAGGGACTGTCTCTTTGTCACATTCTGTTAGAGTTGCAGGGATTGAATCCCGCTTATCAATGCGACATTGGAGTGACAACCTTGACCGCCGCAACCACGCCTAAAAGTAAGTCAACCGCCGCCGCGCTCTCCCCTGCGCGCACCAAGCTCTGCCTGGCGCTGCTCGTGCTGTTGGGATTCTCGCTCGGCTGCTCCGAGTTTGTGGTCATCGGCATCGAAAGTGACTTGGCGACGGAACTCGGCGTATCACTTGCTACTGCGGGCCAGCTCATCAGCGTGTTCGCGCTCGTCTACGCCATTGCTACGCCGACGCTTGCGCTCAGCACGGGCCGTTTTCGCCGCTACCAGCTGCTCGTGTGCTATAGCATCGTCTTTGTGCTCGGCAACCTGGTCATGGCGTTGGCGCCCAACTTCCAGGTGCTGTTTATCTCGCGTATTGTCCTGGGCTCCGTCTCGGGTGCGCTGCTCGCCGTGGGCGTAACGTACATCCCCGAGCTGCTGTCCCCGCAGCAAACTTCGCTTGCCATCTCGGTAGTATATGGTGCGTTTTCCGTGGCGATGGTCTTTGTGACCTCGATCGGTAAGTTTGTGGCCGACACGCTCGACTGGCACGTTGCCATGTACGGCGCGCTGACCTTTGCCGTTTTGATCTGCGGAGCGCTCGTGGCGTTTATGCCGCGCGCTGGGCAAACCGACGAGCCCGCCACCTTTCGCGAGCAGGCGAGTCTGCTGCGCGAGCCGAGTATCATCACCGGCATGCTTATCTTTTTGTTTGGCGTGGGCTCGGTCTATGTGTTCTACGGCTACGTGACGCCTTATCTGGAGCAGGTGTTGGGCATGGGCACCGTTCAGGCAAGCACCACGCTCATGGCCTACGGCGTGTTCTGCCTAATCTCGAACATCCTGGGCGGATGGATCGATGCGCGCTTTGGCATGAAGGCGCTGCTTGTGACGTTTGTGCTGCAGGCTGCGGCGTTACTCGGGCTGTTTGCTGTGGGCGGTTCCATGCCGCTCGCGCTGGTCTTTGTTTTTAGCTTGGCGCTGCTCATGTACCTGTTCTCGGTGTCGTGCATCACGCACTTTATGGACGTGGCACGCAGCCGCCATCCCAAGTCGATGGTACTCGCAAGTTCGGTTGAGCCCATGGCGTTTAACGTCGGCATCTCGTTTGGCACCGCAGTGGGCGGCGCCGTGGTAAGCGGCGTTGGCATTGCGTACGTGGGCGCAGTGGGTGCCGCGTTCTCGCTTGTGGCCTGGGTGCTCACGCTGGTGACGATTAAGTTGGCACGTTGGGAGCGCAAGCGGGCGAGGGCGCAGGCGCAGGCGTAGGCGTAGATGCGATACTCGAGCTCGATGATGGCGATCGAAAGGAAACCGCATATGCAACGTGTACTGTTTATCTGTTATGGAAATATCTGTCGCTCGACGATGGCTGAGTCCGTGTTTACCGAGCTGGTGCGCCGCGCTGGACGCGAGGCGGAGTTTGCCATTGATTCCGCTGCAACGTCGACCGAGGAAATCGGCAATCCGCCGCATCGTGGCACCGTTGCCAAGCTGCGTGAAGTCGGGATTCCCGTCGTCGCACATCGCGCGCGTCAGGTGCGTCGCGCGGAGTATGGTGACTGGGACCACATTGTCTATATGGATGCCGAGAACGCGCGCGGTCTGCGTCGCATTTTTGGCAGCGATCCCGATAGCAAGATCTCACGCCTGCTCGATTGGACCGATCGCCCCGGCGACGTGGCCGATCCCTGGTACACCGGCAACTTCGATGCCACCTACCGCGATGTGCTCGCCGGCTGCACGGCCATGCTCGAGCAGTTATAGGCAAGCGAGCACGCGGACGCACGTGCCACGCCATCGGCATAAAACGAGCGTGGATGATCTCCCACTTTGAGCGTTCAAGCGCGCTCTAAACGGGAGAAAATCCACGCTTGTTATCTTTGAGGGAGAAAAACCTCGCTCGATTGATTCGCTCGATTACTCGTCGACGATCTCGGCGAGCCAGACGTTCAACGTATCGACCTCGGGACAGCAGAACTTTGCCGTACCAGGCTCGTTGCCGGGCACAGTTCCGCCATAGCGCAGGATATCGATATAGGGAAAGCCCACATGGCAGGCCATGGCGCACATCTTGCCGCGGTCGCGGTCGAAGTCGAAGACGTCACCCGGCTTGTGCCCGTGATGGCAGCGGCATGTGCCCAGCTGGTCCACGCAGCTAATGCGAATACGTGGGCGCCTGCCGCGCGGGGCACCGAGCGGCTTGTTCTCGCCCGCCGCCTCGGTGCCGCTCTCGTCGGCGTTACTCATGGTCAATCACATCCAGGCAGGCCTCGATGGGAAGGCCGGCGGACTTATCCTCCTGGTCGGCATTGCGCTCGATGAGCTCCGCTACCACACGCATGGCATCGCTCGTCGCGCGCTGCAGGCTCCAACCGGCCATAACGCGGCCGACAAGCACCGCCGAGAACGTGTCGCCCGTGCCCGGGAAGTAGACCGGGATCAGGTCGA
>CABQMC010000082.1 GCA_902465115.1 uncultured Collinsella sp. | reverse complement strand
TCGAGAACGCCGACAACTTTGCCGCCGAGGGCCGCATGCTCATCGCCGGTAGCGACAGCAACCCCAAGGAGTTCAACGAGGCCCTGATCGGCGCTAACGTTGACGACGTCAAGACCGTCACCTGGACCGACGAGGTCGAGGAGGGCGAGGAGGCCGAGACCCACACCGTCGAGGTCACCGTCAAGGGCATCAAGGTCCGCAACACCCCCGAGCTCACCGACGAGCTCGTCAAGTCCGACTTTGGCTTCGACAGCATCGACGCTATGCGCGACGCCATCAAGATCGAGATCGAGCAGGACAAGGCTTCCCGCCTGCCGGCCGAGAAGGAGAACCGTTGCGTCTCCGCTCTCGCCGAGCGCCTGCAGCTCGACGAGATGGATGCCGACTACGAGCAGTCCGTCTTTGAGGAGCTTGGCCAGAACTTCCTGTCCAACCTCGCTGCCCGCGGCATGACGCTGGACACCTGGCTGCCCGCTTCCGGTCTGACCATGGAGCAGTTCATCGGCGACCTGCACAAGCAGGCCAACGACGTCGCCCGCGAGTCCCTGGCTCTGGACGCCCTTGCCCGTGAGCTCAAGATTGAGGTCACCGAGGACGACATCAACGCCGAGTTCGAGAAGGCTGGCGTCAAGGACGTCGAGGCTTCCAAGGCTGAGTTCATCGCCGATGGCCGCATGCCTGCTGTCCGCGAGTCCATCCGTCGCTCCAAGGCCGTCGACCACCTGGTCGAGAACGCCAAGGTGACCGAGGTCGACGAGACCGCCAAGGACGCCGAGTAATTCTCGCCACCTTGCCCGCGAGCGCATGCGTGCGCCCGTGATGGGGTAAAGTTATACACCGGTTATCCGGTTGCTTCGTACGGTGCCAGCCAATGCATAGCATGCGGGCACCGTACGTTTATCTAGAACCAATTTGGTCCGCAAGAGAGAAATGGAGATGCGTATGATCGCCAAGTTCGATTCCGCCCTCGTGCCATACGTTATCGAGCAGACGCCGCGCGGCGAGCGCAGCTACGATATCTATTCGCGCCTGCTCAACGACCGCATCATCTTCTTGGGCGAGGAGATCAACTCCGTCAGCGCCAACCTGGTCGTTGCCCAGCTGCTGCATCTTGAGAGCCAGGATGCCGAGAAGGATATCTCGCTCTACATCAATTCGCCCGGTGGCGAGGTCTACTCCGGCCTGGCGATTCTGGACACCATGAACTTCATCAAGCCGCAGGTCTCGACCATTTGCGTCGGTATGGCCGCGTCTATGGCCGCTGTGCTGCTTTCGGCCGGCGCCAAGGGCAAGCGCTTCTGCCTGCCGCACTCCAAGGTCATGATTCACCAGCCCAGCGGCGGTGCCCAGGGTCAGCAGACCGAGATCGAGATCGTGGCCGAGGAGATCAAGAAGACTCGCCGCGAGCTCAACCAGATCCTGTCCGACGCCTCGGCCCAGCCCATCGAGAAGGTCCAGGCCGACACCGAGCGCGACAACTACCTGACCGCTGCCGAGGCCCTCGACTACGGCCTGATCGACCGTATCGTCACCTCGCGCGATCTCGCCGCGAAGGACGCCTAGGATGGCAGGTAACATGCAGGACAACTTTGACGAGAACGGCAACCCCATCCGCTGCTCCTTCTGCGGAAAAGAGCAGGGCCAGGTTCGTCGCCTCGTAAAGGGCCCGACCAACATCTTTATCTGTGACGAGTGCGTCGCCGCCTGTTCCGAGATTCTGGAAGAGTCGCTGGCTTCGGACTTTATGGACGCTGCCCGCAACGGCAAACTGCCAGGCTTCCTCAACGACCACGGTCAGGCTGCATCCCAGCCGGCTGTGGACCCCGAGACCGAGGGCTTTGAGCTTGAGGACGACCGTCAGGTCATCACACACGTGCCGACGCCGCACGAGATCTATGACGAGCTTTCGGCCTATGTTATGGGTCAAGAGGACGCCAAGCGTGCCATGTCGGTTGCCGTGTACAACCACTACCGCCGCGTGATTGAGGGTGGCGCTGCGCTTTCGGCCTTTGACGACGGCTTGGACTCGCAGCTCGACGACGATATGGACGAGGTAGAGCTCGCCAAGTCCAATATCCTGCTGCTCGGTCCCACCGGTACCGGTAAGACCCTGCTTGCCCAGACGCTCGCGCGCATCCTCGAAGTGCCGTTTGCCATTGCCGACGCCACCGCGCTTACCGAGGCAGGTTACGTGGGCGAGGACGTGGAGAACATCCTGCTCAAGCTCATCAACGCCGCCGATGGCGACATCGAGCGCGCGCAGGTGGGCATTATCTACGTGGACGAGATCGATAAGATCGCCCGCAAGGCCGAGAACCTCTCCATCACCCGCGACGTTTCGGGCGAGGGCGTTCAGCAGGCGCTGCTTAAGATTCTTGAGGGCACGGTGGCAAGCGTTCCGCCCACCGGCGGCCGCAAGCATCCCCAGCAGGAGCTGCTGCAGATCGACACGACCAACATCCTGTTCATCTGCGGCGGTGCCTTTGTGGGCCTGGACAAGATCATCGCCGACCGTGTGGGCAACAAGGGCGTGGGCTTTAACTCAGAGATCGCCGGCCCCACCTCGGTCGACGAGAACGACCTGCTGCGTCAGGTGCTCCCGCAGGACCTCAACGCCTTTGGCATGATCCCCGAGTTTGTGGGACGTACGCCCGTCGTCACCCAGACGCAGGCGCTTGACGAGGACGACTTGGTGTCGATTCTGACTGAGCCCAAGAACGCCGTGGTGCGCCAGTATCGCAAGATGTTCCAGCTCGAGGACGTCGATCTTGAGTTTGAGGACGCGGCCCTGCACGAGATCGCCCGCATGGCGCTCGCCCGCAAGACCGGCGCCCGCGGCCTGCGCTCCATCTGCGAGGACGTGCTGCAGCAGACGATGTTCGACCTGCCCAGTGAGGAGGGCGTTTCCAAGGTCATCGTGACCGAAGCCTCCGTAAAGGGCGAAGAGCAGCCCCAGCGCATCTACGGCTAAACCAGCCAAAAACGTGCTTGCAAATAGCCTCCGACCACCCGCGGCCGGAGGCTATTTTATATATACGCAATAACCCCAACTACCTGTGTTATTCTGTGTGTTTGTTTAAAGTCTCAGCAAAGTCCATTCAGACTGAAGTAATCGATACCTAAGGGGAGGAATGTAGGCCCGATTTTCGTAGATTCCGCACGAGCCGAAGACCACTTAATGTGGTCTTCGTGCGAGCCAGGACTTGACCGAGCGAAAATCGGGCCTACATTCCTCCCCGATGGGCAAGGGAGAGATATATGGAAGAGATGCCCAAGAACTACGATCCGTCGACCAACGAGCCGGCGATCCTGCAGAAGTGGCTCGACGGCGGCTATTACAAGCGCCGTGAGGGCGTGGGCGACTGCACCGTCACCATTCCGCCTCCCAACGTGACTGGCAAGCTCCACATGGGCCACGCTACCGACGACTCCATCCAGGACGCCATCATTCGTATGGCCCGCATGCGCGGCAAGTCCACGCGCTGGGTGCTCGGAACCGATCACGCCGGTATCGCCACGCAGACTAAGGTCGACAAGAAGCTCAAGAGCGAGGGCATTAGCCGCCTGGAGATCGGTCGCGACAAGTTTGTCGACGCCTGCTGGGACTGGACCCACGAGTACGGCGGCATCATCGTCGAGCAGATCAAGCGCATGGGCTGCTCCGTCGACTTCGATAACGAGCGCTTTACCATGGACGAGGACTATGCGCAGGCCGTGCGTAAGGTCTTCTGTGATTGGTATCATGACGGCCTGATCTATCGCGGCAAGCGCATCGTCAATTGGTGCCCCAACTGCACCACCGCCATCTCGGACGACGAGGCCGAGTACAAGGACGAGAAGGGCCACCTGTGGCACCTGCGCTACCCACTGACCGAGCCGGTCAACGGCCAGGACTACATCGTCGTCGCCACCACGCGCCCCGAGACCATGCTCGGTGACACGGGCGTCGCCGTTTCCCCGAAGGACCCCGAGAAGGCCGCCTTCGTGGGCAAGACCGTCAAGCTTCCCATCGTCGACCGTGAGATCCCCATCTTTGAGGATTGGCATGTCGATGCCAACTTCGGTTCCGGCTTCGTTAAGGTTACTCCGGCCCACGACCCCAACGACTACGCCATGGGTCAGGCTCACGACCTGCCGCAGATCAACATCTTCGACGAGCACGCGGTGGTCGTCGAAGGCTACGGCGAGTTCACCGGCATGAACCGCGACGAGTGCCGCGAGGCCGTCATCAAGTGGTTCGAGGAGCACGACCTGCTCGATCACGTCGAGGACCTCGATCACTCCGTCATGCACTGCTACCGTTGCGACGCCGCACTGGAGCCGTGGCTTTCTGAGCAGTGGTTTGTGGCCGTTGACAAGCTCAAGGGGCCGGCGCTCGATGCGGTCAACTCCGGCAAGGTCACGTTCCACCCCGCGCGCTGGACGCAGACCTACACCACCTGGATGGAGAACCTCAAGGACTGGTGCATCTCGCGCCAGCTGTGGTGGGGCCACCGCATCCCCGTGTTCTACTGCGAGGACTGCGGCTGGGAGGACGCCCTTACCGAGGACACCGACGTCTGCCCCAAGTGCGGCGGCCATCACGTACACCAGGACGAGAACGTGTTGGACACCTGGTTCAGCTCTCAGCTGTGGACTTTCGCCACGCAGGGCTGGCCGCAAAAGCCGGAGCTGCTCGAGGGACATCACCCCACGACGGCGCTCGTCACCGCGCGCGACATCATCGCGCTGTGGGTCGCCCGCATGGTCATGAGCTCGCTGTACTTCCTGGACGAGGTGCCGTTTAAAGACGTCGTCATCTATCCGACGATCCTGGCCAAGGACGGCAGCCGCATGTCCAAGTCCAAGGGCAACGGCGTTGACCCCATGGACCTCATTGGCATGTACGGTGCCGACGCCATGCGCTACAACCTGCTTACGCTGTGCACCAACAACCAGGATGTTAAGTTCGACGCGAACATCGACAAGAAGACCAAGAAGCTTATCGACAGCCCGCGTACCGAGCAGGCCAAGTCGTTTGTGACCAAGATCTGGAACGCAAGCCGCTTCCTGCTCATGAACATGGAGGGCTACACGCCCGGCGAGCCCGTCGTGGAGACGCCGGCCGACGCTTGGATGTTCAGCCGCCTGGCCAAGGCCGTGAAGATGGTCACCGAGGGCATCGAGAACTACACCTTTGGCGACATGGCCCGCGGCGTGCAGCAGTTCTTCTGGAACGAGGTCTGCGACTGGTACGTCGAGGTCACCAAGGCCCGCCTGAAGGGCGAGGGCCGTCTGCAGGCGCAGCGCAACCTGATCTTTGTGCTCGACACCTCCATTCGCCTGATGCACCCGCTCATGCCGTTTGTTACCGAGGAGATCTGGGACAACATGCCGGCGAGTGTGCTCGATCTGGACGCCGAGGGCAACGTGAACCGCGCCGAGGCGCTCATGATCGCCAAGTGGCCCGAGCCCGCCGACTACGCCAAGTATGTTGACGAGGACGCCGAGCGCGCGTTTGAGCTGTGCCGCACCGTCGTTTCCGCCGCCCGCGCCACGCGTTCGCGTTATCGCTTGAGCCCCAAGGCCGAGCTCGACGTGGTCGTACGCGCCGGTGCCGAGGACATCGAGAAGCTCGAGAGCCTGCGCTCGACCATTGAGCCGCTGGCCAACACTTCGCTGGTCATGGGTACCGACGTTGAGAAGCCGGCCGCGAGCATCGCCGTGGTCGACAGTGGCGTCGAGGTCTTTGTGGTGCTCGAGGGCAAGGTTGATCTTTCGGCCGAGAAGGCACGCTTGGAGAAGGAGATTGCCGCGGCCCAGAAGGAGCTTGCCGGCTGCGAGAAGACGCTCGCCAACGAGGGCTTTGTGGCCAAGGCCGCGCCCGCGGTGGTCCAGAAGAAGAGGGACCGTGCAGCTGAGCTCAAGGAGACCCTGGCGGCGCTGACTGCTCAGGTTGCTGACTTCTCGTAAGCGTTACTGGGGGACGCGGTTTGGGGCATTGCTCGCTACTGCGGACAGTCCTGCTCGCACGAAGGCCACATTAAGTGGCCTTCGGCTCGTGCGGAACTTGTATCGAGCAAAGCCCCAAACCGCTCCCAGGTCGTTTACGTGGTTGTATGCATCTGGTGTGTTAGGGCCACTGGGTTGTGGCCTTGATCTCACTGCAAAGCGGTGTTTGGCTGATATTTTGAATGGGAGGGGCTCGTTGTTTATTGCGGGCCTCTTTTTCTGTTATGGGGGACTTTGGGTTATGGCTAAGCGTTCTGGGTCGTATGTCGTTCCTTTCTCGTTTGAGTTGCTTTCGTTTGATGAGGCTGTGGGGCTTGCTGCTGATACGGGGCGGATTTCTGGGGATGCTGGTTCTCTGCTTGAGACGGTTGTCGATATGCTCGATGAGCTGGGGCGTCCGGACGAGTATTTCGATTGCATTCAGGTTGCCGGTACCAATGGCAAGACTTCGACGACGCGTTTTTCGGCTGCCATTCTTCGTGGTGAGGGACTCAAGACCGCGCTGTATACGTCGCCGCAGCTGGTGCGCTATCCCGAGCGCATGGAGGTTGACGGGCGCGTTGTGAGCGACGAGGCGTTTGCCCGTGGCGTTTCGGCAGCTGTCGAGGCGGGACATCGCGTGAATGCCCGTCGTGTGGCGGCGGGGGAGCGCGCCTATACCATTACTCCGTTTGACCTGCT
>CABQMC010000081.1 GCA_902465115.1 uncultured Collinsella sp. | reverse complement strand
AACCACTGTCTGCCGAGGAGCGCGCCGAGTTGGAAGAGCTCCGCGCCGAGAAGGCTCGTCGCGAGGCCCAGGAAGAGGCACGCCGCGAGCGTGAGGAGCTGGCTGCCCTGCGTGCCGAGCGTACGAAGGCCGAGGAGGCCGCCGCGAACGCCGCATCCGCATCGGCGCCCGCGCCCGCACCCAAGCCCGCTGCTGCGAAGCCTGCGCCTGCCGCGCCCAAACCTCAGCCTAAAAAGGCCGCTCGTCCCAAGTCCGTCGAGCCCAAGCCGAGCCGTGACGAGATGACCTTTGCCCAGCGCATGGTTACCTCCAAGGAACCTACGGGCGAGAACGAGATCCCTGGCATGGCGCCGGCTCAAAAAATCATCATTGTCCTTGCCCTCATCGCGTTTGTCATCTTTATGGGCTACACGATCCTGACCAGCATGGGCCTGCTCTAACCGATTTGCATCGGGCGTCATGTCCGCATGCTCTGCTCTCGTCCAACCCTCAAATTCTGCACCACACATCTGAAAGGTCACCCCATGGCTTTGACCGACATCTCGCATCCCACCGACATTGCAATGCTCACCGATCTGTACGAGCTCACTATGGCCCAGGGCCTGTGGGAGAGCGGCAAGGCCAATGAGCAGGGTTGTTTTACCGCGTTTTACCGCGACCATCCCTTTGGCAGCGCCTATGCCGTCATGTGCGGCACCGCCGAGCTGCCCGAGCTAGTCGAGAATCTGCGCTTTACGCCCGAGGACATCGACTATCTAGCTTCGCTCCAGGCTCCGGCCGGCGGCGCGATGTTTAAGCCTGCATTCCTCGACTATCTGCGCAACTTCCGTGCGCACGTGAACATTGACGCCGTGCCCGAGGGCGAGCTCGTGTTTCCGCGCGAGCCCATGGTGCGCGTCACCGGCCCGTCGCTGGAGTGCCAGCTTCTCGAGACCGCGCTGCTCAACATCGTCGGCTTCCAGACGCTTGTTGCCACCAAGACGGCACGCGTGGTGTTGGCGGCCGACGGTCGTCCCGTGGCCGAGTTTGGCCTGCGCCGTGCCCAGGGTCCCGATGGCGGCATTCCTGCTGAACCGCTCTTCCGAGCTCGCCGGCCGCCGCTACGGTATTCCCGTCTTTGGCACGCATGCGCACAGCTGGGTGATGAGCTTCGATTCCGAGCTCGAGGCCTTCCGCGCCTTTGCCAAGTCGAGCCCCAAGAACTGTACGCTGCTCATCGACACCTATGACGTGCGCGAGGGCTGCGAGCATGCCATTACGGTTGCCAAGGAGATGGAGGCGGCGGGCGAGCGCCTGTCGGCTATTCGCATTGACTCGGGCGACCTCGCCAAGCTCTCCAAGTATGTCCGCGGTCGTTTCGATGCCGAGGGCCTGCCCTATGTGGGGATCTCGGTTTCCAACGATCTTGACGAGTACACGATTCAGTCGCTGCTCGACCAGGGCGCGCCCATCGATAGCTTTGGCGTGGGCACCAAGCTCGCGACCTGCTACGACCAGCCGGCGCTGGGCGGCGTGTACAAGCTTTCCGCCCGCCGTGCGAGCGAGGCCGACCCGTGGACGCCGGTGGTCAAGCTCTCCGAGCAGCCCTACAAGCGCACGATCCCGGGCGTGCAGCGCGTGCGCCGTTATTACGACGGCTTTGGCGGCCCGGTCTGCGACATGATCTACGACGAGGACCATCTGGTGGGGGAGGGCGCCGCGCGCGGCAATACCCTCGTGGCCGTGAATGATGCCGCCCTGGTGACCGACGTGTCGGAGCTTGAGTATCGCGAGCTGCTGGTGCCGATCGTGCGCGATGGCAGCGCAGTGGCTCCGCGTGAGAGCATCCAGGACGCGCGCGAGCGCTGTGTTTGGGCGCTCGATCACGCAGCTTTCAAGCGCTTCCTGTACCCGCAGACCTATGTGGTGGGCATGGAGCAGGGCCTGGCTCAGGTGCGCGACGAGCTCGTGCGCAAGAACATGGCCGCGGCCTCGGCTTTTCCCTGGGCAAAATGATTCCTTGGACGGTAGGGGCGAGTCACGCTCCCTTGGCCGCCAGCTCGGCCGTTCGCTGAACAGTTGATTGGTTTGACGTATGACGACTTCTTATAAAACGATGGTGGTAAAGATCGGTTCGTCCACGGTGGTGGGCGCCGATGGCAAGGTCAACCGCGCCTTTATCGGCGGACTTGCCGATCAAGCCGCAGCGCTGCGCAAGCTCGGCTGGCGTCTGGTCGTGGTGAGCTCGGGCGCTATCGCCTGTGGCTATCCCGTGTTGGGCTTCGACCGCAAGCCGGTCGGCGACCTTCCGAGCCTGCAGGCCTGCGCCTCGGCTGGTCAGTGCATCATCTCGTCGGCCTACGACGAGGAGTTCCATGCGCGCGACCTGCTCACCTCGCTCGTGCTGCTCACGCGTCACGACACAGCGCGTCGCACGTCCTACCTGCACGCGCGCGACGCCCTGCTGCGTCTGGTGGAGCTGGGCGTGGTGCCGGTCGTCAACGAGAACGACACCGTTACCGTCGACGAGATCAAGTTTGGCGACAACGACACGCTGGCGGCGCTCGTGAGCTGCCTGGTTTCCGCCGACCTGTGCGTGACGCTGTCCGACATCGACGGCCTCTACACCGCCAATCCGCACGAGGATCCGACGGCCGAGTTTGTCCCGGTCGTGCATAAGATCGATGCCAAGATCATTGCCTCGGCGGGTGATTCTTCGACCTCGGTGGGTACGGGCGGCATGATCACCAAGATTCGCGCGAGCCGCATCCTGATGACGGCGGGCATTCAGAGCGTGATTTGCTCGGGCGAGGAGCCCGATGCCCTCGTGCGTCTCGCCCGCGGCGAGAGCGTGGGAACCCTGTTCGATCCGCCGGCGGAGCGCCTGGACATCGCACCCCGCAAACTGTGGATCGCGCTGGGCGACAAGGCGCACGGCTCGGTGACGGTCGATGATGGTGCTGCGAAGGCGCTGGTTAGCCGTGGCTCTTCCTTGCTTGCGGTGGGTATTCGCGAGGTCGATGGCCAGTTTGCCGAGGGCGATGTGCTCGACGTGTGCGATCCGAGCGGTATGGTCGTCGCCCGCGGTATCGCCGAGGCCGATTCGGACGTGCTGGAGCTTGCAGCCGGCCGCCGCCAGGACCAGATCGCCAGCAACCGCCTGCTCGCTAACCTGGCCGAGAAGCCGGCGATACACAGGGATAACTTGATCGTATTTGCATAAAGAAAGACAGCGCTGCGGATCGTTTCCTGCAGCGCTGTCTTTCTCGTGCCGGCACTTGGGGACGTTCCTTATGTGCCGGCACTTTGGGACACTCCTTAGCTAGAAGATCCGGCGCAGGTCTCCGCGGTTGAGCGCTTCGTCGAAGAGGTGCTTGAACACCACGCTGCCGTGCAGGCCGTCGTGCTCGAACTCGTTGGTCACCCAGGCATGCGAGTTGCCCACGCGGCTGAGCGTATCGAGCTGCATGCCCGAATCGACGTACATATCGTCGAAATACACCGCGGCCTGGAGTGGCACCTCGTTGCAGGCTAGGCGCTGCGGGTCGTAGATCTTGTCCCAGCTGGTGTCTTCCATCAGCAGGTCCATGGCGGGCTTAAACGGCATAAGCTCGGGCATCTGCTCAAACATCCACGGGAACATGGCCTCGCCGGTAAACATGAGCGGGCGCGCGAGTGTGTCGAACTCGGCACGATGGGCCTTCTCCTCTGCTGCGGCCCAGCGAATGGGCATGGTGTCGCCGTCGGCGTAGATAAACTCCTGCAGCGTCCAGTACAGCGGGTTTGTACGCGTGTTGGTGCGCTCGAAGGCGCGCATCAAAAAGCTGTCGGATACCGAGGAGCCGCAGCTAAGCGTACCGTCGCCAGTAACAAACGCGTGATCGATAATCCAATGCATGCGCTCAAAGCTCGGCTTCATGCCAAAGTCGCTGCCCATGAGCTGTAGGCGCTCGACCGTCATCGGCGAGCCGTCGGGCAGCACGGGCTTCTGGGCCTCGAGCGCATCGGCCAGGGCTGCCACGCGGTCGACGTCAGCGGGGTAGCGGTCATAATACTGCTGCGTCTTGGCGGCCATGCGCGGGAAGGTGTGCGCGTAGACCTCGCTTGCGCTCGCCGGCACGTGGGGGATGCCGCCGCAGGTAAAGCTTGCCGCTATGCCCTCGGGGAAGAGCGACAGATAGCTCAACGTCAAAAAGCCGCCGTAGCTCTGCCCGAGTGTGACCCAGGGCTTGCCGCCAAAGCCCACCAGGCGCAGGTACTCAAAATCGCGCACGATGGAGCTGGCGAGGTGGCGCTTGAGGAAATCCGCCTGCGAGCGTGCGGCATCGGAGCCGGCCGCCGTCGCGCGCTCACCCAGTGCCTTGATCGTGCGTCCGTCCACGCAGCTACTGCGTCCGGTGCCGCGCTGGTCGGGAAGGACCACGCGGAAGTGCTTGACGGCCTCCTCGATCCAGCCGTCGCTTGTGGGCGACAGCGGACGTGGGCTCTCGCCGCCGGGGCCGCCCTGCAAAAACAGGAGCAGCGGCAGATCGTCGTTGATGCGGTCGGGCGCGCAAACCACGCGGTAGAAGAGCTTGATGCTCTCGGGCGCGCCGGCGATGGGTGCCGGCATAGCGCCGCGGCGCATGGTACTGCCGACGGCCAGGAGCATCGGCTCCAGGCCGCGCCAGTCAAGGGGGACGTCGATGCTGTGGTCCTCGACGTAAAGGCCGGGGACGTGGTACGAAGTGATGAGGGCCATGTGAGTCTTCCGTTCGTTGCGGTGTTTCGGGTTGACCAATTCTACCGCCGCGGGCGAGGCCATGCGCAAATCGGCTACCATGGTTGCAAACTTCTAGGAGAAAGGGCCGCCCATGTCGGTCGATATAGCCACGTATGTCCACGATCTTGCCGTTGCCGCCAAGGCAGCGTCGGCCTCGCTTGCCACGGCGAGCGATGAGCAGCGCCAGGAGGCCGTGCGCGCCATGGCCGCAGCACTGCGCAACGGTGTCGACTCCATCGTCGCCGCCAACGAGCTCGATATGTCCGCCGCGCGCGATGCGGGCACTTCGGCCGGTCTGCTCGACCGTCTGCTGCTGACGCCTGAGCGCGTCGAGGGCATGGCCGCCGGTTTGGAGAAGCTCGCCGAGCTGCCCGATCCCGTCGGCCGCGTGCTCGACCACCGCGTGCTTGCGAGCGGTGTGGACCTGACCCGCGTGAGCGTGCCGTTGGGCCTGGTCGCCATGGTCTACGAGGCGCGCCCCAACGTGACGGCCGACGCCGCAGGCATCTGCATCCGTACCGGCAACGCCTGCATTCTACGCGGCGGCTCGCTGGCCTATCACTCGTGTGCCATGATCGCCGAGCTGCTGGCCGATGCGCTCGAGGCCAAGGGCTTCCCGCGCGAGGCCGTGTCGATGATCGAGTCCACCGACCGCGAGGCCACTGGCGAGCTCATGAAGCTCCGCGGCGTTGTCGACGTACTCATTCCGCGCGGCGGTGCAGGCCTGATCCAGCGCTGCGTGCGCGAGTCGCTTGTGCCGGTGATCGAGACGGGCACGGGCAACTGCCACATCTACGTGCATGAATCCGCCGACTTTGATAAGGCGCTCAACATTATCGTCAATGCCAAGACCCAGCGCGTTGGCGTGTGCAATGCCGCCGAGTCGCTGCTGGTCGACCGTGCTGTGGCCGATGCGTTTTTGCCTGCGGTCGTTGCCGTGCTGCACGACCACGGCGTGCTCATTCACGGTGACGAGGCCACGTGCGCCGCGTGCGCCGACGCCGGCTTTGTGGAGGGCGATGACTACGTCGCCGCGACTGAGGAGGACTGGGGTCGCGAGTACTTGGCTCTCGAGATGAGCGTGAAAGTCGTGGCAAACGAGGACGAGGCCATCGCACACATCAACCGCTACGGTACCATGCATTCCGAGGCCATCATTTCCGAGGACGTGGACGCCTGCGAGCGCTTCTTGGATGCGGTCGATGCCTCGGCCGTATATGCCAACGCCAGCACGCGCTTCACCGACGGCGGCGAGTTTGGCCTGGGCGCCGAGATCGGCATCTCGACCCAAAAGCTCCATGCCCGCGGCCCCTTTGCCGCCGAGGCCCTCACCACCTACAAATACAAGCTCCGCGGCGCCGGCCAGGTCCGCCCCTAACGCCCGCGCAAACAAAAACCACCACAAAGGCGCCTTTCCCCTTTGTGGTGGTTTTAGGTGGCGTGGGCGGTTAGGCCTGGAAGGTATCGCGGTCAGGGGCGAAGGACTGCATGGCCGCGATGGTGCGGTCAAAGAGCTCGGGGAGCTCCCAGCCCAACATCTCGGCGCCCTGCGAAATCACGTCGCGCGAGCAGCCGGCGGCAAAGCGCTTGTCCTTGAACTTCTTCTTGAGCGACTTGGTCGTAAAGTCCATAACGCTCTTGCTCGGGCGCATGATGACTGCAGCGCCGATCAGGCCGGTGAGCTCATCGCAGGCAAACAGGATCTTTTCCATCTGCAGCTCGGGCTTGGGCAGCGAGGTGTTGAAGTCGGACGTGTGCGTCTGGATGGCGTGAATGAGCTCGGGAGACGCACCTTCGCCCTCAAGAATCTCGGCAGCATAGATGGTGTGGTTCATGGGGTCGTCCTCATGCTCCTCCCAATCCAGGTCGTGCAGCAGACCGACGATGCCCCAAAACTCCTCGTTCTCGGGGTCGAACTCGCGCGCAAAGTAGCGCATAGTGCCCTCGACCGTCTCGCCATGGGTGATGTGGAACGGGTCCTTGTTGTGCTCGTTGAGCAGTTCGAACGCGCGGTCGCGGGTGATTCCGGCGGTAAGCGGCTCTGCCATAGGAGACTCCTTGTGCTCGTGGGTATCGATAAGAATGAATACTACTAGAACAAGAAAACCACCACAAAGGTGCCTGTCCCCTTTGTGGTGGTTTTGGCGCGGTTGGGTTAGTTGAGGGCGGCTTGGGCTAG
>CABQMC010000080.1 GCA_902465115.1 uncultured Collinsella sp. | reverse complement strand
GCAGCGCCGAGCGGCGCCTCCATAAGCTCGGCCTGAGAAACCACATCGAGTGACCGTCCATGTGCGAGCAGCATATCGACCGTACAGAACAGCTCGCAGCGCGCAGCCAGGCGTCCGCCGGGTTTGCGGGCGCCCTTTGCCACTGCACGAACCTGCCGTCCCCGCTCGTCAAGCATCGTCAGGATCAGGTCCGTCTCTTTGAGCTTCGTCTTGTCGAGGACGAGCACCTTCGTGCGATATGTCCGGGAGCCTGCCATAAAAGCCGGGGCTTAATCTTCGGCATTGTAGCCAAAGCGGCGAATCTGGGCCTCGTCGTCACGCCAGCCGGCCTTGACCTTCACGTCCAGCTCCAAAAAGACATGCGTGTCAAAGATGCGCTCAAGGTCGCGACGGGCGTCGATACCGATATGCTTGATCATCTCGCCGCCCTTGCCGATGATGATGCCCTTTTGGCCCTCGCGCTCGACGTAAATGGTGGCATGCACGCGCAGCACCTTCTTGGTCTGCTCGAGCGCATCGCAGATCACGCCAACGGAGTGCGGGATCTCGTCACGGGTGCGGCGAAGAACCTTCTCGCGCACAAACTCGGCAACGAGCGTCTCGTCGGAAGCGTCGGTACCCATGTCCTCGGGGAACCAACGCGGACCCTCAGGCAAAAAGTGCGCAACGGTCTCGATAAATGCATCGACGTTGAAGTTCTTGACCGACGACGTCACGATCTCGTCGTCATATTCCATGAGTTCGTGGGCTGCCTTAAGCTGCTCCATGACCTGTGCGGGGTCGGCCTCATCGGCCTTGGTGAGCACCAGGACCTTCTTGCAACGAGCGCATCTGACGCGCTCGGCAACCCAGGCGTCTCCCCTGCCGATCGGTTTGGTGGCATCAATCAAAAACGCGACAACATCAACATCGTTCAGCTCGAACAACGCGCTCTTGTTGAGCTCGGATCCCAAGCCGTCCTTGGGCTTATGAATACCGGGGGTATCGACAAAGACCAGCTGGTAGCCGGGGCGGTTGACGACGGCGCGCATGCGGCGGCGGGTCGTCTGGGCCACCGGCGAGGTGATGGCGACCTTTTTGCCATAGCAGGCATTAAGCAGCGTAGACTTGCCAGCGTTGGGACGACCGACCAGGGCCACAAAGCCGCTGCGGAAACCGGGCTCAACGTCACCAAAGCCCGCGAGGTTGTCGTCCTCGTCGCACAGGGCGTCGAGTTCCTCGTCGCTCATACCCTCAAACGGGTCGAACTCCTCGACATCCTCGAGCTCCTCGGTATCCACCGCGTCCAGGGACTCGTCGTCCAAAATCTCATCGGCAGGCTGCATATTGTCGGACATGGGAATCCCTTTCTAAATAAAACCGAGCGCGTGGGCAAATACCAGCAAGCCCACAATCGCGGCGGTGATGGAAAGAACGTATACGGAGGCGGCGGCGATGTCCTTCGCACGCTTGGCCAGCGGATGGAGCTCCTGGGTCGCCAGGTCGACGATGGCCTCCATGGCGGTATTGCAAAGCTCGCCGTGGATCACCAGGCCGCAACAGATGATAATCGTGGCCCACTCGGCAATGTCGAGCCCCACGATGCAGCCTGCAATGACGGTGCACACGCCCGCCACGAGCATGACCTTAATGTTGCGCTCGGTCTTGACGGCGGTGACGAAGCCCTCCATAGCGTAAGAAAACGACTTTAAGAAGGACGGATGGTCCTTGTTCGATCCGGGAATCATAGACGGCTCCTAGTCGTGGGCGTGGTTGGTGATGGGGCCGACGTGGACCAGCTTGCGGTCCTCGCCGCGCTCGAGCGCCAAATCGCGCAGGATGGCGTCCTCGCGGGCCTCCATGACCTCGGCCTCGTCGTCCTCGATGTGGTCATAGCCCAGCAGGTGCAGCATGCCGTGTACGAGCATCAGACGGCACTCGTCAGCAGGGCTATTGCCAAAACCGGGGGCCTGACGGGCAATAACCTGCGGGGCCAAGATAATATCGCCGAGCTCGAGCGTCTCATCGGCGGGAATGTCATCGTCAAAGGCTGAGTCGCATTCAAACGAGAGGACATCGGTGGTGCGGTCGATACCGCGCCACTCGTGGTTGAGCTCGTGCATCTCGTCCTCATCGACATACGAAAGGGAAATCTCGACTTCACGCTCAACGCCTTCGGCGGCAAGCACGACCTCGCAGATGTGCTCTACCTCCTGCGCGTCGAGCAGCGTATCGAGCTCGGCATCGTTGCTGATCAATACACTCAACGGGACTCCTTTCGGTCACGTACGCGTTTCTCGCGCACATCATCATAAGCATCGTATGCCTCGACGATACGCCCCACCAAGGCATGGCGCACCACGTCGGCACGCTCGAGGTGAGAAAATGCGACATCGTCGACACGGCCCAAAATCTGCTCAACGTCGGCAAGACCGCCGCGACGGCCCACCAGATCACGCTGACTCAGGTCGCCGGTAATCACAAACTTGGAGTTAAAGCCCAGGCGCGTCAGGAACATCTTCATCTGCTCGGGCGTGGTGTTTTGCGCCTCGTCGAGCACCACAAAGGCATCGCTCAGCGTGCGGCCGCGCATGTAGGCAAGCGGGGCGATCTCGATCACGCCGCGCTCCATGAGCTCATCGGTGCGCTCGCGATCCATCATGTCAAAAAGGGCGTCGTAGAGCGGACGCATGTAGGGATCGATCTTTTCCTCGAGGGTACCGGGCAAAAAGCCCAGGTTCTCCCCCGCCTCGACAACCGGACGCGTCAAGATCAGACGGCCCACCTCATGACGTTTGAGCGCGGCAACGGCGAGCGCCATGGCAAGATAGGTCTTACCGGTACCGGCAGGACCCAGGCCAAACGTGATGGTATGCGAGCGGATGGCATCCACATAGCGCTTCTGGCCGAGCGTCTTGGGGCGAATGACGCGACCGCGATACGAAAGCAGCACGTCATCGCGAAGCGACGTAGCCTCGTGCTCACCGTCGCGCAAGACGGCCAGGCAGCGAGAAACATCGTCGGCAGAAAGCGTGCGCCCGGCGGCCGCCTCGCGAAAAGCATGTTCGAAAAAGTGCGCCACAAGCTCGACCTCGTCCGGGTCACCGCTCACGGCGATGCTGTCGCCACGGGCGACCACGTGGGCGCGAACTAAGCTCTCCAGCGCACGAAGGACGCCGTCGCCGGCACCCAAAACGCGCGAGGGATCAATTCCCTCGGGAACGGTAAGTCTAATCTTCGAGGCTTCCATGAACCTCCCTGCGTGCATGGACCAAGCCGGAATCATCGACTCCGATGATAGCAACATCGAGCAGGCACGGGGCTGTAAGTCCACAGGTATCGTCAAGACGGGCATGATGGAACGAGCCGAGCGTCAGGTTGTCACCATACTCGAGCACGGCACGCTCGACCGTGCCCACGCGACGACGAGCGTCGGCAATAGCGAGCTCCTGTGCGGCGGCCCGCATACGGCGGCTGCGCTCGGCCATAACCTCGGGTGGCACCTGGTCGGGCATGTTGGCAGCAAGGGTACCGGGACGCTTGCTGTAGCGGAACACGTGCATACGCGAGAAACCCACACGGCGGCACAGCGCCAGCGATTCCTCGAACTCCTCGTCCGTCTCACCAGGAAAACCGACGATGACATCGCACGAAAGGGACGCCTGGGGCAAGATGGCACGAATCATACGCACCGTGTCCTCAAAGGCCTCGGCGCTATAGGGACGGCCCATGCGATGCAGGGTCGCCGTGCAGCCGGACTGCACGGGCAGGTGCAAAAACGGGGCGATACGCTGCGGATAGCGCGCCATAACCTTAAGCAGGCGCTCGGAGATATCCATGGGCTCGACCGAGGAAATGCGCACATGCGGAATAGACGTGCGCTCCATGATGGCCTCGAGCAGCTCATCGATTTCGACGTGCTCGTCGGTCGCGCTCTTGCCATCGTAGGCACCCAGGTTCACACCGGTCAGCACCACCTCGGGCACGCCGGCCTCCTGGGCCTCACGAACTTGCTCGAGCACGGACTCGACGGGCACGGAGCGCTCGGGGCCGCGTGCCTTCCACACAATGCAATAGGTGCAGCGATGGTTGCAGCCGTCCTGAATCTTCACGCCCAGGCGAGAGCGACCGAGCGCATCGACCACCTCGCCATCGCTGCAGGCGGGAACGCTATCGGATTCGACACCCAGCACCTCGCAGACGCGCTCGGCGACGTCAATCTTGGACGGCTCAGCGATCACGCGATCGGAGAGCTCCAGCAACTCCTCGGGATGCAGGTTGACGACGCAGCCGGTTACGACCACGTAAGGCTCGCCCGGATAGGCCAGCGCATGACGGACGGCCTTACGAGTCTTGGCCTCGGCCTCGCCCGTAACGGCACAGGTGTTAATGACGATCAGATCGGCATCCTGGGGCTCCACAATAGCAAATCCCAGGCGCATAAGATCGGCAGTGATACGGTCAGACTCAACCCGGTTGACGCGGCAGCCGAGGTTGACGACGGAAATATGGGGTGCGAGCACGCGGGCTCCTTAATCGAGGATATCGTCGAGGGCACTCTTGATACGGTCGGTCACCGACTTCTTACCGGAAGCGACGTCATCGCCCATCTCATCGGCAAAAGCACGGAGCAGCTCGCGTTGCTTATTGGAAAGATTGGTAGGAACGACCACGCGCAGCTGCACGATCAGGCGGCCACGCGAACCGCCACCGCCAATGCGCGGCATGCCGTAATTATTGACGCTCACGGTGTCGCCGTACTGGGCGCCGGCGGGGACGCACACCTTGACGACCTCGTCGGGCATAATGCCCTCGACCTCGATCTCGCAGCCGAGCGCAGCCTGCGCAATCGAGATATCGCTCACCAGGTACAGGTCGTCACCGTTGCGCTTAAAGCGCTCATGGTCGGCAACGCGCACGTTGACAATCAGGTCGCCCGAGGGCTCGCCGCGAAGGCCGGCCTCGCCAAAGCCGCTCACGCGCAGCTGGCGACCGGTCGAAACGCCGGCGGGAATATCGATGTCGATCTTTTCATGCGAAGGCGTGCGGCCCTGACCGTCGCAGGTCTCGCAGGGATGGTCGATAACCGTGCCCTCGCCATGGCAGTCGGGGCAAGGCGAGGAAGACTGAACCTGGCCCAGGAACGAGCGCTGAACCGTCGTGACGTAGCCCGTACCGTGGCAGCGGCCGCACTGCTTTTCCTGTGCGCCCTCTGCCCTACCGGTGCCATTACAGTCCTCGCAAGGAGCAAGGCGGTCATAGCTGATCGTCTTTTTGCAGCCGAGCGCCGCCTCCTCAAGGGTCACCGAAAGCGAGATGGCCATGTCACGTCCGCGACGACGCTCACGACGGCTGCGGGCGCCACCGCCGGCACCGCCGCCAAAGAACGACGAGAATAAGTCGTCCATGCCCATGCCACCAAAGATATCGTTGATATCGACGTAACCCGAACCACCAGGGCCGTCGGCGGTGCCGTAACGGTCGTAGTTAGCACGCTTCTGCTCGTCGGAAACAACGGAATAGGCCTCGTTAAGCTCTTTGAACTTGGCCTCGGCCTCGGGGTCGTCCGAAACATCCGGGTGTACCGTACGGGCTTTCTTTAGAAACGCGCGCTTAATGGTCCGCGCGTCGGCATCCTTGTCGACGCCAAGTACCTCGTAGTAATCCCTATTTTCCGACACGACCGAATCCTTCCGACTTTCAATATTGTCACAGTGCGTCCTATACCCATGCAGGGCCGACCGCAAACAGAGGGTTTGATGTTATTGCATCCCGTAGGGCGAAAGCATCGCGCGCTGCGAGCAGCTCGCAAACCACACCGACACGAGCGCGAACATGAAGCCGTTGGCAAAACCGTTGGCAAACTGCATCGCGCCACGCTTCCACCACAGAAGGCTACGGTGAAGAATCCCGTCTGAGAGCACCATGAGCAGACCCATGGCAAACGGGACAAAACACATCACGGCAAAGGCCGAGAACACGCCCGAGATGGCCGACAGCACCAAAAACGGCGCCACGATGCCCATCAGGTAAAAGCCGGTACGGGCTTTACCCTCCAGGCGCTCGGCCTCAACATGGGCGCGACCGACCAGGTCACCACCCGTGGCTCCATTGGTACCGGCGTGGCCCATGCCGCTAATGCGAACCTCGTCGCCGTCGTGCGTGCCGGCAGGAAACTCAATCGTTTGCTCGGAGGTCACGCGGGTACGACCGCTGCCGCCGCAATCGGGGCACGGATCGGCTACGACCTTGCCCGAGCCGCCGCACTCGGGACAAACTGACTGAAACGTGCCGGCGCCAAACAGAAAGGACAGGTCCACATCGATATGGCCGCGTCCGCCGCAGCTTGGGCAGGTATGGGCATGCTCGGAGGAGACAGAGCCCGAGCCGCCGCAATGTCCGCACGTATCGAATCGCGTGTAGCGAACGGTTTTGCGGGCACCGCCCTTGGCCTCCTTGGCATCGAGCTTGATGTCAACGACCACGTTGGCACCGCTTTCGGGATTGTAGGCTGCCCGCCCGCGCCGCGGCTGGCCCCAAGCGCCGCCAAAGGGAAAACCGCCCTCAAAGGGATTGCCATAGGCAGCGCCGCCGGCATAGCCGCCACCGTAGGGCGAGGCCGAAGGTGCACCGGCAAAGGGATTACCCGAGCGCATGGCGTCATAGCGTGCGCGCTTCTGCTCGTCCGAAAGCACAGCGTAGGCCTCGGAAACCTCTTTGAACTTTTCCTCGGCACCCGGCTCTTTGTTGACGTCCGGATGGAGCTTGCGGGCCTTCTGCTGGAAGGCCTTTTGAATATCACGCGAGGTGGCGTCCTTAGAGACACCGAGAATCTCGTAGTAATCTTTTTCGTTCATCGTCGCCATGCGCGGCAACCTCCTGCTCACAGCAGCGTATATCTTGCGGTAATTCTACCCGAGCGGTCTATGCTAGACCCCAAAACAGCTCGAACAGAACATTTCCATCGAGCCAGCCCAGGTGTGTCGGCGCCAGACGAGCTCGAACATGGCCCGCGAGGACGTCTGCCGAAGTGAAGGGTCCCTCATGGACCCCGAGCGTCTCGGGCACCCAGGTGGCAAGGCCCAACT
>CABQMC010000079.1 GCA_902465115.1 uncultured Collinsella sp. | reverse complement strand
ACTCGTCGCCGGCAATACGAATGGACTGCGAGACGACGATGCCGCCCATGGCGATAACAGCGACCTCGGTGGTACCGCCACCGATGTCGATGACCATGGAGCCGGTGGGCTCCTCGACGGGCAGGTCGGCGCCGATAGCGGCAGCCATGGGCTCCTCAATCAGGTAGGCCTGGCGAGCGCCAGCCTGGATCGTGGCCTCAAAGACGGCACGCTTCTCGACCGACGTGACACCGGAGGGAACGCAGACGACAACGCGCGGACGCGGGGTCCACGGATAGCGCTTCTCGGACGCCTTGTCGATAAAGTAGCGAAGCATGGCCTCGGTAACATCGAAGTCGGCGATGACGCCGTCCTTCAGGGGACGTACGATGTTGCCGGGCGTACGGCCGAGCATGCGCTTTGCCTCGATACCGACCGCCAGGATGCGCTCGTCGTTCTTGTCGATGGCGACGACGGAGGGCTCGCGAATGACGATACCCTTGCCGCGCACGGAGACAAGCGTATTTGCGGTGCCGAGGTCGATGGCAAGATCGCCCGCATAGCTACCGAAGAACATATCCATCAAAGAAAACAACGCAACTCCTGATGTGTTGGATGATTGCTGGAAAACTACTAGTTCATGATACTAGCGCAAGCCCGGCACCTCACTTGCGGTGAAGCACCGGGCAAAACTAAATCCCATAAGGTCACTACTGGTTGTCAGCAGCCGAGAAATCCATATCGAGCGAGGAAACGGCCCAGCCGATATGGTTGTCGGAGCGCACGAATTGGACGGTGTACTCCTGCTCGCCGCCCTTGGACAGCGACGCCTTAACCTTGGCGGTCGTCTCGGTCATGGACTGATCCATGCCCTCGACGGACACGGTGGCACCCTGCGGAATCGAGGAGATGATCATCGACTTGGCGTCCTCGGACAGGCTCGAGGCCAGGCAAGACTCGGCCTTTGCGGTGTCACCGTCGCCGGCAGCCTGGAACAGATCGGTAACCACAGATTCCTGAGACGGGAAGCCAAAGCCGCGCGTGTAAGCAAAGCCCAGACCGCCCGCGGCGATCAAAATGAGCAGAAGCAGCACAATGAAGACTTTGAGACCCGTGTGGCGATGGCGACGACGGACCTTGGCCTGCTTACGGTCCTGACGGTCCTGCTGGACCATCTCGGACTCGGACAGCGTAAAGAAACCGGTGTCCGAGGGATCGGGCATAAACTGGCCGGTCGCGCCCGTAGGATCGAGCGGATCGACGGCAGGAGCGTCCATCGCGGGCGCCGGAGCCGTGGCCATAGCCGTCTGGGCAGACAGCGCGGCAAGCGAATCATGCACGCGGGCAAGCTCGTCGGCCTGCTCGGAGGTGAGCTGGTAGATGCCATCGGCAGTAGCGGCGTTAAAGGCGTCGAGTGCGTCGGAGGGACGGCCGGCGGCAGAAAGCGCCTGACCCATGCCGGCGTTGAGCGCGCGCGTGTCGTCACGGGGACCGGCAAAGTCGATAGCCGTACGGTAGGTCTCCACGGCATCCGCCGGACGGCCGAGCTTAATGAAGCAACGACCGAGCTCGCCGAGTGCGGCGGCAGGAGCCGGATTGGCGCCGTCGATGGCGGCCTGACGGAAGGCAGTACCCGCGTTGGCATAGTCGCCCGACTGGAACAGCGCGTTACCCAGGCCCAGATAGGCCTTGAACGGCGTGGCATAGGAAGCATCCTGCGTAGCAGCAGAGAACGCCTGGGCGGCTGTCGTGTAGTCGCCCACGGCGGCGAGAGCCTTTCCGCGGTTGGTGAGCAGTGCGCCGCGCTTGCCATAGGTGCCGTCGTTGAGGGCGGCGGCGTAGGCCTCGGCAGCCTCGGCATACATGCCCAGGTGCATCAAGGCGTTGCCACGAAGGTGATCGGCCTCGCCCATAATCTCATCGGGAGTCTTTGCCGCCCCAAGCATCTGGGCTGCAGCGGAAAAATCACCCGCGCGGTAAGCGGCGCGGCCCTGTTGGATCAGCTGGCTATTCAAGGAAGTCCCCTTTACTCGTGAACGATCTCGACATGGACGATCTCGTCGCCGGCACGCAGCTGCGAAATCACATCGAGACCCTCGACCGTGGTACCAAAGACGGTGTAACCGGAATCGAGGTTATGCTGGGCACCCAGGCAGAAGTAAAACTGCGAACCCGCGGAATCGGGGTCCATGGAGCGCGCCATGGCAAGGGCGCCATCGACATGGCTGTTACGCGGATTGGTGGCAAACTCGCCCTTGATGCAGTAGCCGGGGCCACCGGTACCGGGCATGCCGTCGGGGCCCTCAAGACCGGCAGCGACGTCGGCGCCGGACATATCGCGGGTATTGGGGTCGCCGCCCTGAATGACAAAACCGGGCACATAGCGATGGAACTTAAGGCCATCATAGAAACCCATCGTGGAAAGCTCGCAGAAGTTCGCGACATGAATGGGAGCGCCCTCACCGTCAAACTTGACCTTGATGGTACCCTTCGACGTCTCGATAACGGCGCACTCGTCGCCGGCAAGCTGATACTCGGGCGTGTAGAGCTCTTTCTTAAAACCAAACATGTGGTTCCTTCCTCGTGCGTTTAAAGCATATTTGTACGAATTGTAGCAATAAGCATGCGCTTACATCAATTGCGCACGTAGGTTATGCCGACTATGGCGAACTAATTTTAGGAACGCTGCTGCGGCTTCCAGGAACCCACATTGGCGTCGTACTGGTTCAGCGCGCTGTTGCCGCCCTGTGCGATGGGCGCCAGGATCTCGCTTTGGTGGGGACTCATCGACTCGCCATCGGGAATGGCCAGCGAGATATCCCAGCTCTGGCAGATCACGTCGACGCGCTCATACATCCACTCGGCAAGCTGCTTTAAGTGGGCGATGTCATCCGCATAGACCGTATCGTCCTGATACTTAAGGTTGTTGAGCTCATCTTGCGTCTTTTTGATCTGGTCGCGCAGGGCGTAGGCACTCTGCGACAGCTCCTGACGGGTGGACAGCGGCGATCGGAGATAGCCGTTGTTAAAGGAATCGATGACCTCGCCGATCTGATCATTGTTGTACGACACAATGGTCTGATACAGGCTGTCGAGCTTGGTGTAGAGCTGGTCATCGGTCAGCACGGTATCTTCCTGGACCACCTCGGCAGAATCGTCCTGCTTGGTATCGTCCTCAGTCGCCTCGCCCTTTTGGCGCGTGGGGAAGGTCGTCTGCGCGGCCTGGCCAAACTGGTCATAGAAGCCAGGCATGACACCCATGGGATCGGCCGTCACGAACCAATACGCACCACCGCACACGACGGCAAGGACCGCGATGATAATAAGCGGCTTGGGGATATGACGCTTGTGCTTGTGATAGGCGTCCTCGTCGGGATGCACCTTGCGCTTGGGTTTTTGAGCATCGTCGTGCAGGGAAACCGGCGTGGGAATATCGACCTTGGGAATACCGAAATCCTTATCGAAAGCCGGCAGCACGCAGGTCTCATTGGGGTCGGCAGCGTCCGAAAGCACCGCAGCGGCAGAGGCCGGCGCATGAGGCACCTCGGTATCGATCTGCTCTTGCGTTAGGCGCGGAAAGCCCGCCGTGCGGCCCGCTGCCAGGTCGGATGCGGCCGCGTCCTCGGAGAGGATACCCGGAGCGGGGCGTCCGCATTTGGGGCACGTACGATCATGTGGAGAAAGACGGGCACCGCAGCCCTCACAGAACACGAACTCGGTGTGCTCGGGACCATCGCCCGGACCCACATAGGCGTTGCAGTAGGGGCAGAACGAGGCGCCGTCCTCGATAGTCTTAAGGCAATGCGGGCAGATCACGGCATCCTCTTTTCGAAGCAATTCAAACAATCGAGGTTAGAGCATAACATCGCCACGGCCCCACAGGAACAAGGCACCAATTCAACATCGCCAGGGCGCGTAGCTACTTCTTCTTTTTGCTTGGCATCGAGACTTTGATGCCTTGGGCGGACTTGGTCACGCGAGAGCGCCTGGCTCCGGTAGTCTTCTTTTTCTTGGGCTGGGCCTGGGCCACGCCCTCGAGTGCGCGGGCCTCGGCCTCGCGAGCGGTGCGATCTTCGCGGCGCTGCGCCATGTCGGCGGCGACGCGCTTGGCAAAACGCTCGGCCGTCGAACCCGTCGAACTCACCTTGCCGCCACCGCGACCCAGGTGGACGCGCACACCACGGCCAAAACCAGTTGCGGTATGACGACGACGCGGCTTGAGCGAATCCATCAGCGTGGCGAGCTTAAAGAACACCGAGCAGGTAAAAACCACGATAACAGCCAAGATAACCATCTGACCCATCGACAGGTTGGCAATAGACAGCAGCTCTGGGAATCCGATAACGCCCACTAGGATGCCGGCGACTACAAACACAAAAAGCACCACACGTAAGGGCGTGAGAGGCTGTGAGATGCGCCAGATCAGGCTGACGCTCGCCGCGCACGACGTAAGCAGGCACATCGTAGACAGCGTGAGCTGGCTAAAGCCAAACACGCGCGCCACAAAGATATCGAGCGCCGCAGCCAAAATGACCGCAATCGACGCCGGCAGTGCACGCTTGAGTACGTTGGTCAAAAACGCACCCTTCACGCGAGCATTGTTGGGCTCAAGGCCCAACACAAAGCCCGGCGCGCCGATGCAGAAGAAGTTGATGAGTGTCATCTGGATGGGCTCGAAGGGGTACGGCGGCAGTGCAATGCACAGCGCCGCCAGGCCCATCGAGAACAGCGTCTTGGTCAGGAACAGCGAGGCCGAACGCTGCAGGTTGTTGATGGAGCGACGGCCCTCGGCCACCACGGCGGGCATCGAGGCAAAGTCGTTGTCGACGAGTACGATCTCGGCCACGTTACGTGCGGCATCGGAGCCAGCCGCCATGGCCACGGAGCAGTCGGCCTCCTTGAGCGCCAGCACGTCGTTGACGCCGTCGCCCGTCATGGCCACGGTGTGCTCGCGGCGCTTGAGCGCCTGCACGAGCTCGCGCTTCTGCTGCGGGGTCACACGACCAAAGACATGGTAGCGGTCCACTGCGGCATCGAGCTTGGCCGGCGTATCGAGCGTCGTGGCGTCCACATAAGCGTCCGCCCCCGGCACGCCCACCACGCGCGCGATCGACGACACTGTACGCGGGTCGTCGCCGCTGATCACGTTGAGGGTCACGCCCTGCTCGTTAAAGTAGCCGATGGTCTCGGCCGCCGAGGTACGAATCTCGTCGCGGATGGTCACAAAGCCCACGGGCTCGGCCTCGCCCACCATATCGCCATCGGGCGTAAAGCCGTCCACGCGCACGGTTCTCGACCTGGGCAAAAACACGATCAGAGAGCACAAACTGCGCCGCACCCATCACATAGGAGCCCTGCGCAAACGAAGCGCCACTCCATTTTTTAGACGACGAGAATGGAATGACCGACAGCGGCTCAGACACCTCGACCGGGCGATCGGCGTAATAGTTGAGCAGCGCCTGGCAGGTCTCGTTGGCATCGGCCGAAGTCGCACGCGCGACGTTAGCCAGCGCAAAATCGAGCACCGTGGTATCGACGGGAACGGCCGCCTCGTCCGAGCCGGCGCCTAGGCTCACGCCCTCAACCGGCAGCGGATACGTGCCCTCGACCTCCATGCGGCCCGACGTGATGGTGCCCGTCTTGTCCAGGCACAGCACGTCGACGCGAGCGAGCGTCTCGATGCAGTAGAGCTGCTGCGCCAGCACCTTGCGGCGAGCCAGACGCACCGTGGCGATGGCGAGCACCGACGAGGTCAGCAGTACCAGGCCTTGGGGGATCATGCCCAGCAGGGCGCCCACCGTGGACAGCAGCGCCGACGAAGGCACATGACCAGCCAACAACTCGGAGAAGCACCACGAAAGCGCGCTATCACCCGGGGTTCCCGCGGCATCCCACAGCTCGCTCACACTCGAGGCAAACAACGCCAAACCGAGCGGGATCATGATGATGCTCGCAAAACGCACGATGGCGTTAAGCGCGTTCATGATCTCGGAATTGACCTTTTTGACGTACTTGGCCTCGTTATTAATTTTGGCCACGTAGTTGTCGGCGCCGACATGGATCACGCGGGCGCGCAGCAGGCCCGAGTCGATAAAGCTGCCGCTCATGAGCTCGGAACCGGGCTGTTTCTTGATAAGGTCGCTCTCGCCCGTCAGCAAGCTCTCGTTCACGAGCGCCTCGCCCGAAACCACCACGGCATCAGCGGGAATCTGGTCGCCGCGCCCCAGGCGGATGATGTCGTCGAGCACGATCTGGTCCAGGTCGAGCTCCACCTCGGCGCCGTCACGCACCGCGATGGCCTTCTTGGAGGTCAGCAGTGTGAGCTTATCGACCATCTTCTTGGAACGCATGGACTGGATGACGCCAATAGCGGTATTGAGGAACACCACGAACAGGAACGTCAAATTCTTAAACGAACCGGTCAAAATGACCAGGAACGCCAAGATCACGTTGATCAAATTGAACAGCGTGCAGAGGTTCTCGATGATGAGCTCTTTGACCGACTTGGTCTTGAGCTCCATGTTGCGGTTGATCTTACCGGCGGCGATGCGCTCCTCGACCTCGGCGGTCGAGAGTCCACGCTCGATATCCGTTGCTGCCATACCACGTCCCATCACGTCGCGTCGGTATAAGAAAAACCGCCCGGACCATGCGAGGTTCGGACGGTCTTACGTTCGATGGTGCCCCATGTTGGATTCGAACCAACGGCCTTCTGCTCCGGAGGCAGACGCTCTAATCCCCTGAGCTAATAGGGCGAACGACTGGCATTATACCCAAGTGCGCCACGGGCTATCAAAATAAAAGAAAAAGCTTTGCAATTCCGAGGAAGACGCGGCGCAACGGCCCACTTTAGAAGGCAAAAGCGAGTCGGATAGTATAAACTCTCATGCACCATATATACACGGCTCGCAATGCGGGCCGTTTTTGCAAAAGTTATCCATCGAGGTGAGAGGCACACCATGATTGCAATTCTAAAGCAGAGCGCCAGCGACGAGGCCGTCAGCCATATCGTCAGCTGGATTGAGAAAAAAGGCCTGAAGACCGACGTCTCGCGCGGCGAGAACGAGACGATTATCGGCCTGGTGGGCGATACGACCAAGATCGACCCGTTCCTGCTCGAGTCCATGGATGTCGTCGAGCGCGTGCAGCGCGTCTCCGAGCCGTTCAA
>CABQMC010000078.1 GCA_902465115.1 uncultured Collinsella sp. | reverse complement strand
CGGGCCTGCCAGCGGCATGGCTGGAAGCAGCGGTCTCTAAGTCCTGGCAGAACAGCTCGGGCAGGCCGAAAGCGCGGGTCTTGAGCAACTCGGGGCTCGTGTGCTCGGCGGCATACCATGCCTCAAAGACAGACGCGTCGCTCAGACGGTAATCGGCCGAAAGATCAAAGCAGGAGACGCCCGATGCAAGCAGCGCGGGCACCTGTGCCATGGCAGCCGTGTGCGGCACGGCAAGAAAAACCGCATCGCAGCTCTTGAGCTCGGGCGCGTCATGCGTGGTGAAAACCAGGTCGCTCACACCAGCAAAGCTCGGATACACCGCGGACAGCGGCTGGCCGGCATCGGCGTTGGACGTAATGGCAACAAGTTCAAACTCGGGATGGCCGAGCACGAGGCGAATGAGCTCGGCTCCGGCATATCCAGCCGCGCCGACGATTCCAACCTTCAAAGACATATCAGACTCCTTGTCTGCGATTTATGCACCGATGCGCATTTCGCAGCGGTCGTTATGAGGTGGGTTGAAACTTTAGCACCAAAAGATGCATGAACACGTAAATGGCTTGTATATTCATGCATTGAAACATTCCCGACACATTCGCTTGAAGGAATTGACAAATGGAGCGGGCCCCGTATTGACCAGCGCTCCTAACGGCGCCGGGCAATACGGGGCCCGCCCATGCGAAAACCAAGTTGTTAGGATGAGCCAGCTGGCTAGAGCTCGACCGGCACCCATTCGTCGTGATTGCAGATAAAAGCCTCGGGATCCTCGACGCTAAAGAAGACGAGCGTGGGGTCGTTAGGCCCCTCATAGTGCTCGCCCAGGTGCTCTAGATGCTTCCACCCGGCTTCGCGCATTTCGTCTAAAGCCCGGTCATCCAAGCCGGCACGCCCGCGCAAGATAAGCCAGCCATGGCCCGGCCACCAACTCGTGGCCTCAAAGCGTTGGTTTTGCAGCAGCTCCTGCCACACATCCTTGGTGCGCGCCGTCACAAACCACAGCTTGCCGCCCTGGATCTGCGCAAACGAAAACGGACGCACATGCGGCTGCCCGTCCACGCTCGTCGCCAGATACCACGCCGGCACCGACGTCAGATACTCCAACACCGTATTCAATCCGTCCATGTGTCCTCCTGACGCCTGACCAGTCTTTTTGGAATGGGTAGCCAATTTGGGAAATTAGAGCTCGAGGCGCTCTTCGCTGCCGTCGATATCGCAGAACCGTGCGGCGATGTTGCGGACCGAGAAGAATGCAAGGCGGCCGTCGTTGGCACTATCGTGTTGCTCGCCAATGCCCACCATGTGCTTAAAGCCCGCTTGGCGCACCTTGTCGCTCGCAACTGCGTCGTCCTCAAGTGCGGCCTCGCCGGTCAACACGATCCAACATTCCCCCGGCTTCCAGCCCGAGAGCTCAAACTTGGGATTCGCGCTGAGCTCGGCCCACACATCCTTGTCGCGCGACGTGCAAAACCACAACTTACCGTCATCGACCATGGCAAACGAAAACGGCCTCACGCGAGGCTGATGCCCGTCGCTTGCATCGGTCGTGGCCAGATACCACGCCGGAATGCGCCTGAGATACGAACAGGCGCGCTCAAGCTGCGCCGTGCGATCGTTGTCGGTCATAGGGGCCCCTTTCCTGCGCTCGAATCGCGCCTAAACAAGTTGAAGATTGATGACGATGACGCAGATGAGCAGCAACGCCGTCACCACCGCCGCCAACGCGTCGCCGCGGCCAAATGCAAGCGCATGCAGGCGCGTGCGGCCCTGCTCGCCGTGATAGCAGCGTGCATCCATGGCAGCAGACAGCATCTCGGCATGGCGGAACACGCCCGTGAACAGCGGAATCGCCACACTGCCGAGCATGCGCACGCCGCCGAGCGGACCGCCCGTCACGCGCGCGCCGCGGCTTGCCTGTGCATCGGCCGTCTGCTTCATCTCAGTGGCAAACTGCGGCATAAAGCGTAGCGCGATACCCATGATCATGCCGAGCTCGTGCGCAGGAAGTCCCACACGCGCAAACGGCGCGAGCAGGCGCTCAAAGCCCGCGGTGAGGTCGAGCGTCGGCGTGGTGAGTGTAATGGCGCTCATGCCGGCCATCATCAACGTCAGGCGGCACGCCATAAAGGCGGCAGAACGCAGTGAGCCCTCGCTTATCTGCAGAAAGCCGAGCTGACACAGGATGCGCCCACTCTGATCGGTAAACAAGTTGAGCACCGCGACCACGACGACGATTGCCAGCAGCGGTGCCATCGATGATAGGACTCGGCGCAACGGCACCCGGGACACGGTATGGATCAGGACAACGAAGATTGCGACCGGGGCCAGTCCGCGGAAGCTGCTGACCGTGAGCGTCGTGATCAGAAACACAAAGCCCAAGAGCAACTTAGTTCGCGGGTCCAGGCGGTGGATCGCACTATCGCCGGGATAGTAGCTGCCAAACGAAAACGCCTCCATCAGCAGCCCTCCTCTCGCGCGACCGTCTTGGATTTAGCAATGTCCGAGACGTTAGAAGAACCGTCTGAGCGACCGATCAGCAAATTTGCCAACTCGTCGGCCAACGACTCAACCGTATGGAGCCCGCCGCGACGCAGCGGTACGCCCGCCTCCGTAAGCGCCAGCGCCATACGCTGGGCGGCGGGAACGCCCAAGCCGATCGACTTGAGCTCATCGGCATGCGCAAACACCTGCGCGGGGGTTCCCTCGGCAAACACCGCGCCTTCATTCATTACGACGATGCGGTCACAGCAATTGGCCAGGTCATCCATGCTGTGCGAAACCATGACAACGGTCAGGGCATCGCGGTGAAGTCGATCGATGAGCCCTAGGAAATCCCTGCGCGCAGCCGGATCGAGCCCCGCCATGGGCTCATCGAGCACCAGGACTTCGGGCTCCATGGCGAGCACGCCGGCGAATACCACACGCCGTTGCTGACCGCCCGAAAGCTCAAAGGGACTCTTGTCGCCGACCGTGGAAAGATCGAGGCCTACGCGCGAGAGCGATGACTCGACACGACGGTCGACTTCATTTTGCGGCAAGCCAAGGTTGTGCGGACCAAACGCCACGTCCTGCGCCACGGTTTCGGCAAACAGCTGACGCTCAGGATACTGAAACACCACGCCGACCTTGGCCTTAACCGCAGCGGCGTCTTTCTTGTTTGATAGGTCGAGCCCCAGCGCGCAAATGCTTCCCTCCTGCGGACGGATCAGCCCGTTGAGATGCTGGACCAGCGTCGATTTACCCGAGCCGGTATGGCCTGCTAGCCCCAGGAACTCGCCGCGACGCACTGTCAGCGATACATCGCGCAGCGCCCACGGGCTGCTTGGGTCGTTTCCCCAGAGAGCCTGTTTGCCCGATTTGCCCGCAGTGGCTGAGCGCTTATACCAGCGGCGGCGCTCGCGCGGACTGAGCGAATAACTATACGAAACATGGGATAGCTCGATGACGGGCTCCGACGCGTTGCCCTCGTTGTCTACCGGAACAGTGCCGTCAGCGATTTCCGACTGGGATACGGAAGACTGCCCCGCGATGCCTGCCCCACTTCGCTCGGCATAAGCCTGCGCAATCTCGGCGACCATATCCGCCTCACGCACCTGCGCGTGAACGGGCACGCCCTTCGTACGAAGCGCCATGCCCAAACGGCACGACTCCGGCATATCAAGGTTGAGCTGCGCGAGTTCGTCCGCCTGCGTCAAGATCTCCTCGGGCGTGCCCAACATGGCAACGCGGCCCGCTTGGAAGACAGCAACGCGATCGGCCTCAGCGGCCTCTTCCATAAAGTGCGTAATCATCACGATGGTCATGCCGCGTTCGTGCAGCGCGTGACAGGCCTTCATAAGGCCCTTGCGCCCGCGCGGATCGAGCATCGAGGAGGCCTCATCCAAAATGAGAACGCGCGGCTCCATGGCGAGCACGCCGGCAAGCGCCACGCGTTGCTTTTGACCACCCGAAAGCGCATGGGTCTCGTGGTGCTCAAAGCCCACCAGGCCCACGCCCTTCAGCGCCTCGCGTACGCGCTGCGCAATTTGCGCCGATGGCACGCCAAGGTTTTCGGGACCGAACGCAACGTCATCTTCGACAAGCGTTGCCACCAGCTGATCATCGGGATTCTGGAACACCATGCCCGCGGTCGAACGAATGTCGTAGACCAGCTCGGGGTCGGACGCATCCATGCCGTTGATGCGTACCGTGCCCGCGTCGGGCTGCAGCAGTGCATTCAGATGCTTGGCAAACGTCGACTTGCCCGACCCATTACCACCGAGGATGCAGAAAAACTCGCCGTCCTCGATATTCAGATCGACGCCGTCGAGCGCCGGTACGGCACCGTCATAGCTAAAGGAAACGCCCCGACACTCAATCATGCGCGGCCTTTGACCTGGTCCTTTTTAGGCGTGATGAGGTTGGAGACCGCCTTGTACACCGCAAGCGTCAATACCGAATTAAGCACGGTCTTGATAAGGTTGAACGGCAGCACGGCAGGAATCATGAGCGGGGCGATCACATCGACCGAGCCATACCAGAACCAAACGCCGATGGTCAGGTTCGCAACCATGGACAGCGCCGTAGCGGCAATGACGCCGAGCACCAGACCAATCACGGCACCCTTGTAGGTGTGCATCTTTTGGTAGACGATCGCCGCGGGCAGAATAAAGCCCAGCGTAGCGACCAAGTTCATAAGCGCGCCGACCCAGTCACCCGTGGTGAGCGCATGGATAACGATCGCCATGGCGGCAACAGCAGTACCGGCACCGGGACCGTACGCAAACCCGCACACCATCGCCGGCACCAGCGACGGGTCATACGTCAAAAACGGCGCCGAAGGAAGGATGGGCAGCTGCACGTACATAAACAGGGCGCCCAAGGCGCACATCAACGCCATGGTAACGAGCTGTTTGGTGCTCCACCTATTCGTGTTCTCAAAATGGATATGCTGCGACTGTTCAGACATAAGATCACCTGCCTCTTTCATCCGGACTCTAACCGTTGGTACTGGGATCTCACCAGTTCAGCCGACATGCGAACCAACGCACACACGGGTCGCGGACTCATCGGCTCGGTCGCAGACGCCTCGCCTGCGCCACGGCACCCCTTTGGCACCGCCCGATTTACCGCCAGTGGGGAATTTCACCCCGCCCTGAAACAGCAATTGCAAGTGTAGCACGAGCAGGCTTTCGCGCAAGCATGCCAAGGGTAATTTATGGCGGGGACTAGTTGCCGCAACTACCACGTTCCCCACCCATCCCAAAGTAGCGCGCCTTTCGCGGCAAAGCCGCGAAACAGCGACCGGGACACGTATCCCCATCAGCCACGATCTCCGCCCACGCCGACCTCAAGGCCGTAAACGCAGGGGATCCGAGGACGTTCCGGAGAGAAGCCCCCGTCACGCCCCCGGATTCCCGGTGGGAGTTCTAGACCTTGTCGGCCTTAGTACATACCGCCGCCCTGCTGACCAGCGGTAGCAGCAGCGATAGCGTCCTCAAGCTGAGTGTTCTTGGGCACGTCGGAGACGGTGGCCTCGGTGATGAGGATCAGGCTGGCGACAGAAGCAGCGTTCTGCAGGGTGACGCGGCTGACCTTGACGGGGTCGAGGACGCCCATCTCGATCATGTCGCCCCACTCGCCGTTGGCAGAGTTGAGACCCTGGCCGGCGGGCAGCTCGGCAACCTTGTCGACCACGACAGCGCCCTCAAAGCCAGCGTTCTTGGCGATGGTAGCGACCGGAGCGGTCAGAGCCTTCTTGACGATGTCGACGCCGATCTTCTCCTCGGGGTCGTCGATCTCGACAGCATCGAGCGCAGGAGCAGCGTCCATGAAGGCGACGCCGCCGCCAGCGACAATGCCCTCCTCGACAGCAGCGCGGGTAGCCTGCAGGGCGTCCTCGACGCGATGCTTGATCTCCTTGAGCTCGGACTCGGTAGCAGCGCCGACCTTGATGACGGCAACGCCACCGGAGAGCTTGGCCAGGCGCTCCTGCAGCTTCTCACGGTCGAAGTCAGAGGTGGTGTTCTCCATCTCGCCCTTAATCTGAGCGATACGGGCGTCGATGGCCTCCTTGGAGCCAGCGCCGCCGACGACGACGGTGTTGTCCTTAGAGATGGTGACGGACTTAGCGGTACCGAGCATATCGGCGGTGATGTCAGCGACCTTCACGCCCAACTCGTCCAGGGCAGCCTGGCCACCGGTGAGGACGGCGATGTCCTCGAGAATGCGCTTGCGGCGATCGCCGTAGCCCGGGGCCTTGACGGCGCAGACGTTGAGGGCGCCACGGATCTTGTTGAGGACCAGGGTAGGCAGAGCTTCGCCGTCGATGTCCTCAGCGATGATGAGCAGGCCACGGCCAGCGCGCTGGACAGCCTCGAGAACGGGCATGATGTCCTGAACGCTGGAGATCTTCTGGTCGGTGATGAGGATGTACGGATCCTTCATCACGGCCTCCATGCGGTCGTTATCCGTGACGAAGTAAGCGGAGACATAGCCCTTGTCGAACTGCATGCCCTCGACGGTGTCGATGGTGATGTCGAACGTCTGGGAATCCTCGACGGTGATGACGCCGTCCTTGCCCACGACCTCCATGGCCTCGGCGATCTTCTCGCCGACCTCGGGGTCACCGGCAGAGATGGTGCCGACGGAAGCAATCTGCTCCTTGGTCTCGACCGGCTTAGCCTGCTTCTTCATCTCGGCGACGGCGGCGTTGACGGCCTTGTCGATGCCGCGACGGATGGCCAGCGGGTTGGCGCCAGCGGCGACGTTGCGCAGACCGTCGTTGACGATGGCCTGAGCGAGCAGAGTTGCGGTGGTGGTGCCGTCACCCACGGTGTCGTTGGTCTTGGTGGCAACCTCCTTCACCAGCTGAGCGCCCATGTTCTCGATGTTGTCCTCGAGCTCGATCTCCTTAGCGACGGAAACGCCATCGTTGGTGATGGTCGGGGCACCGAACGTGCGCTGCAGCGCGACATAACGGCCCTTGGGGCCCATGGTGACGGTAACGGCGTCGGCCAGAGTGTTGACGCCCTTTGCGAGCTTGGCGCGGGCATCGGTGTTGAACGTAATGTTCTTTGCCATGGTAGGTAATCCTCCAAAAGAAATGTGACTCGCGTCGCCGTTTCCGAGTCCTATGCGGCGGACGCGTTCAAAGACGAATCAGAGATTCTGACGAGACTAGGCCTCGACGACGGCGTAGATGTCGTCGGCGCGCATCAGCAGATACTTCTCGCCGTCGACCTTGACCTCGTTGCCACCGAACTTACCGTAGATGA
>CABQMC010000077.1 GCA_902465115.1 uncultured Collinsella sp. | reverse complement strand
CCCGCCGGCAACATCGCCGACGGGCGCCGTTTTATTGGTTAGTCATTGGGGATGTTCTTAAACGACTGGTCATTAAAGAACGTCCCCGACGACTAATGACTCGAGCGTGGAAAATCTCCCACTTTGAGCTCGTATGGGCACCAAAAGCGGGAGATTATCCACGCTCATTCTATTAGGAGTCGCAACCGCTACAACTCTACGACCTCAACGCCGTTGTAAATCTCGTCCCAGCGGTCCATGACCAGGTGGCCGGTCTTGGGATCCATGGCGTTGAGCTTGCCGCAGGTATTGGCGGTCTTGAGCACCGTGACGTCGTCGGCACCAGCAGCAATGGCATGCGCAAAGCCGGCGATGGTCGAGTCGCCGGAACCCGTCGCGTTCACAGCCGCAATCGCGGGCGTCTTGGCGCGGAACGCGCGACCCTCATGGAAGCCCACCGAACCGGCAGCGCCCATCGAAACGACGACCCAGGGAATACCGGCAAAGCGGCCATCGGCGGCAAGCGCCTCGCGCAGGTCATCGACATCATCGGCCGTAAAGGACGTACCCAGCAGGCCGTTAATCTCGGTCAGGTTGGGCTTTACGAGCTCAGGCTTAGCGTCGGACTCCAGCGCGGCCTCCAGCGATGCGCCCGAGGTGTCGAGCAGCACCTTGGCGCCCGCCTCTTCGGCGATCTTGACGAGCTCGGCATAGTAGCCGGCATCGACGCCACGCGGCAGCGAGCCCGAAAGCGTCACAACGTCAGCCTTCGCTGCAAGCTCGGCGAACTTGGCCGTAAAGGCCTCGAGCTCGGCTGGGACGATCTGTGGGCCGCTCTCCAGCAGCTCGGTCTGATTACCCTCGTGCAGAATATTCAGGCAAATGCGCGTCTCACCGGCGATGGGCACAAAGTCATTCTTGACGCCATCGGCATCCATGAGCTCGGCCATATAGGCACCCATGTGACCGCCAAGCAGACCGGTCGCGAGCACGTCGTCGCCCAACTGCAGCAGCACACGGCTCACGTTGAGGCCCTTACCACCAGCGGTCTTTTCGGGCGTCACGCGGTTAACATCGTCGATGACCAGCTTGTCGAGCTGATAGCGCGTATCAATCGACGGGTTCATGGTAACGGTCAGAATCATATTGAACTCCTGTTTAGAAAACCGGCCCGCGCCCCATCACAGAAACGCGAGCCGTCAATTAAAAAGCTGCAGAATGCCAGGTACCGCCAAAACGAAGCACACAAGCTCAGCAAGCAAAAGTGTTATCGGAGCAGCTCGCCCGCCAGATGGCTTCGCAGCGTCGACTGGTCTGGCGTTCGGTAGAACGCCGGAACCTCCTTAGTCGTGGTATTCGCCGCGGTCCCACTTCTCCAGGAACTCGTCAAAGAAGTGCGGGTCAGCCTGAGCCTCGGCGTCGGCCTTGTTGCAGGCATCAATCTTGGCAATCAGGGCATCGTGCTCGGGGGTCTTCTCGTAGGGCTCCTCCAGGAAGGCAAGCATGATGTCAGCCATCAGGAACTCGCCGGTGATCTTGCCGCCAAAGCCCACGATGTTGGCGTTGAGCTCGCGACGGGCATACAGGGCAGAGGTCATGTCGCGAACCAGGGCGCAGCGGGCGCCGGGAACCTTGTTGACGGCGTTGGTGATGCCGATGCCGGTGCCGCACAGGGCCACGCCAAAGTCGGCCTTGCCGCTGGCAACAGCCTCGCCCACGGCCTTACCGTAGATGGGATAGTGCGTACGGGTGTGGCTGTAGGTGCCGCAGTCGAGCACCTTGTAGCCAGCCTGCTCCAGGCGGTCGGCCAGATAGATCTTCTCGTCCGTAACGATATGGTCGCAACCGATTGCGATGGTCTTCTTCATCAGAACGTCCTTTCGTCTGAATTCACAAGTTGAGGTAGAAGTTCGAGTTCTCGGTGGCTCTCGTTAGGCCATCTTGTTGAGCATGTCGACACGGATCTGGTGACGGCCGCCGGCGTACTGGGCGCGCAGGAACTCGCGGGCGATCTTCTTGGCGACCTCGGTGCCCACAACGCCCGGACCCATGGTGACCATGCGCGAGCCGTTGTGCTCGCGGGTCATGTAAGCGGAACGCTCATCGGAAATGTTGGCGACGACCATGCCCTTGATCTTGACGGCGGCCATATAGGAGCCGACGCCGTACTTATCGAATGCGAAGCCCTGAGAATCCTTGTGCTCCAGCAGGTCCTTGGCAACGGCGGTGGCGGAATCGACAAAGTCCGCGGCAGGGGTCTCGGAATAGTCGACGACCTCGTGACCGTCGGCGATGAGCATCTCCTTGATGGACTCCTTCATCGACATACCGTCGGCATCGGAAGCGATTACAACTCTCATGACATCCTCCTTGAGAGATACGCAGGTGCGCAGTTTCTGTTTGGAAGTGTTGAATCGCGTTCAGGTCCGGGCATCTGAATGTGCGGTTCTTCACTGTTCATGTTTATTTGAACACATTCGAACATTAACTGCAACAATTATTTGTTTGTCTTTGTTCTTTTTTGAACAATTACCGTTCGCGGATGATTGCTGACCTTTTGGGCCCGGCACGGACGTAGCGACCACGTGTTCAACAAACAAAAGGGCGACCGAGAACGTGTCTCGGCCGCCCTTCTTACGGTTAATCTTCCAAAGAACGCTTTGCCGCCTACTCAGACTGCCTGCCCTTCTTGGCATGCTTGGACGGAGCACCCAGAAAGCGGCCCGTCAAATAGTTCGCGGGACCGGAGATATCAATCCCCAGCAGGGTGTGCCCCAGCCACAAAAACGCCGCGAGCACCAGCAATGGAATCACGCACGAGGTCACGATCATCACGATGACGCCTTCGATAAGGTCGGTCACCTGCTGCACGATCTCGTCGGTCATCTGCTTGGCACCACTGGTTACCGACGTGACCAGGCTCGAGGCACCGTCGGCAAGCTGCTCAAGCACGTTCTTGGACTCTGCGGACTCGGTCTTTTTCTTGCTTGTTTTGGAGCTATCGCTATCTGCCGCACTCGCAGCGTCGGCCGCCTTTTGCTCGGCCGCCTCGATGCTAACGCGATACGTTTCATCGACCTTCTGCGACACCCATACGCTCGCGGGCACGAGCGCCATGCCGATCACGGCAACCACCAGCGCGCGCGTCGCCACACGGCGCAGGACAGTGCTCGTGCTCCAGCGCCCGTGAATGCCGAGCGACACCGCAAAGAGCACCAACGCAAACGGGATTAAGATGCCCAGGCCAACCGACCACAAAATTGTGAGCAAATATTTCTCTAGGTATAGCACGGCAAGCACGATACCAAGGTTGCCTGAAAGCTGTGCGAGCTGCTCGGCAACTGGCGTTCCCGTATCGCCCGGCAGCGCAGTGATACCCGCAGATAGGGCGACGCACGAGGTCGTGAGCGCCAGTACGTTACCTTTCTTTTGATCGATGACCTCGATGGTGGAGTCCCAAGTTTTGGTATCGGCAAAATGCGGACGAGCTACAAAGCCCGACAGCAGCGCCAGTACCACGAGCGCAACGATAAAGCCAATCTGCAGCTTTTTGTTTGCGCACACGACATCGGACAGGCTGGGCTGCAACTCTGTTACCGTCGTGTGCTCGGTTATCTGGACAGGACGCCCATAAGCCATCTCGTGCGCATCTCTTTTTTGTATTGACCCGTTATCCGGCATTTGGATACCTCCTCAGTCCGGCGTTTAATGCGAAAGGAAGTATACCCACCGAGCAAAAATCGAACGGGAGGACGAACGGAGCGCACCAAGACTGCCCCCAACGACTAGTCGTTTAAGAACGTCCCCAATGACTGTCTCGGGATGAGTTGCGGTGGAATAGGGATTGTTTTGCGCCCGCCGGCCCCTATTCAGTCCCCATTTCACCGCAACTTGGAGGAGGACAGAAAAAGCCCTGCCGCGGGTAGCGGCAGAGCTTTTGGAAGGGGACTTGGCTGTGAGGGCTCGTTAGGCGAGCTTGGCCTCGAGCTCGGCGATGCGCTTGTAGGCATCGATGGTAAAGCGGGTCTGCTTCTCCAGGATCATAGTGGTCATGAGAGTGTCCTGAGCGTGAGCCATGATGAAGGTCATCTCCATCTCGCCACCGCCGGCCTCCTGCGAAAGCAGTTTGGTCTGCGTGTCGTGGGCACCGATGAGCGCATCGCTGGCATCCTTGTGCAGCTGTTCGGCCTTCTCAAAGTCACCCTCGCGAGCAGCATCGAGCGCTGCAAGCAGATCGGTCTGGGCGTCACCTGCGTATGCGACGATCTCGAATCCAACCATCGAGATTTCTTCTTTGGTTGCCATATTGCGTTCCTTTCACATATGAACCAATGGAGAGCATCGCGTCCGGGCATACGCGCTGCGTTGTGTATGACAGAAACAATAACATTCAAACAAAAAAGAACAGCTCAAAACGTAATTTCGAACTATGAACGGTCACTTTTCGCCCGTGAACGGTTTTTAAACCAATCTGAACAATATCGAACACAATTAGCAGCAACCCAAACAGGGCCGCACCTTAACGCAAATCGCGCACCGTATCGCCCTCTACGAGCACACCGGGAATCAGCATGTGCTCCACGCCAGACGCACCCCCATCGGCGCCGGCAATCTTGTCGACCGCCCACATGCCGACGCGCTTGTTGTCAAAGCGCACCGTGGTCAGGCGACGGTCGGGCACGATATCGCCCAGGCTGTCATCAACACCCACCACGCTCACGTCCTCGGGCACACGCCTTCCGCACGACTCGAGCCCGCGAATGCAGCCGTAGGCCATGGCATCGTTGGAAGCATAAATGGCCGTACAGGTCGGATCTTCCGCCAGAGCCTGACCGGCAGCATATCCGCTCTGTGCCGTCCAATCCCCACGGACGAGTCGCGGCGGTTCAATACCATGCGCGCGCAATGTCTCGCGCCAGCCTTCCTCGCGCCGCATGCCCGAAAGCGAGCGCTCGGGACACGAGATAAAGTGCACGGTTTTGTGCCCCCGCCCCAGCAAGTACTCGACCACCTGGCGCGAGCAATCGAACTGGTCGTTATCGACCGTTGAACAGAGCGGGTGCTCCAGCATCGTAACGAGCACCGTCTGCATGCCGGGCAGCGGCTCGAAGGTGCCAAAGTCCGCCGGCATGCGATTCATGATCACGACCATGCCGTCTACCGGCAGCGCGCTCATACGCGACGATGCGCTCTCGAGGGTATAGGGATGTCCATCTACTTTAGTGAGGGTGATGGCATAGCCATGTTTGTCGGCCGCGGCGGCAAAGCCCTCCATACGGTCGAGGTTGCCGGTACCGGTAATGTTGAACATGGCGACGCCGACGGTCTTAAACTTGCCACGGCGCAGCGATCGACCGGCGAAATTGGGGCGATACCCCAGCTCGCGCATGGCGGCACGCACGCGTTCCTTGGTCTCGGGGCGCACACTGGGCGAATCGTGCACGGTGCGCGAGACCGTCTGCTCCGAGACGCCCGCGAGGCGCGCCACGTCTTTGACGGATACCGATTTTTTAACAGCGGCCATAGGTCGATCTTTCTATGTCAACGATGCCATTGGTGGCACCCTACGCAGTCAAATGAAACGTCTTCAAGTATATCTAACGCCTCCCCCACCATACGCTCACCACCCAAAACCTACCGTTCACCGACATTTTTGCTTCCCCGAACGGCTTTTGTCGCCCAAATGTTAACGTTGCCATTGTGCAAACACAGAGCCACCGGGCGGCTCAAACGTTTACGCGTAAGGAATCGACGGTTCGCAGGCACAGGAACCACCGGTTCGCGTCTTTTTTTGTGTCACAAAATGGCAACGTCAACATTTTGGCAACCGAACGTCAAAAGCTACCATCGTTGCTAACCCACCGACTCTTAGGAGCATTGCATGGAGCAACTCATCGCCATCATCGAAAAGGGCCAGCCCTTTTTCAACGCGATCGCCCGCAACAAGTACCTCAAGGCGATCCGCGACGGCTTTATCTCCGTCATCCCCATCATCATCTTCTCGTCCATCTTCTGCCTGGTAGCCTCGGTCCCCAACATCTGGGGTTTCTACTGGCCCGATGACATCAACAACGCTCTGTGGAAGTGCTACAACTACTCCATGGGCATCCTGGCCATCGCCTGCGCCGCCACCACGGCCAAGCACTTCGCCGACGCTCAGAACCGCGACCTGCCCAAGAATAACCAGATTAACTTTATCTCATGCATGTGCGCGGCCATCATCGGCTTCTTGCTCCTTTCGAGCGACACGATCGCCACGGACGCCGCCAGCGGTTTCAACACCACCTACCTTGGTTCCAAGGGCCTGCTGACCGCTTTCATCGCTGCGTTTGTGACCGGCATCATCTACAAGTTCTTTATCAAGCGCAACATCACCGTCAAGATGCCCGAGCAGGTTCCGCCCAACATCTCGCAGACCTTTAAGGACATCATCCCCTTCTCCGTCTGCATCACCGTCTTTTGGGTCTTTGACATCGTCTTCCGCGCTGCTTTTGGCTTCTGCTTTGCCCAGGGCGTCATCCAGGTGTTCCAGCCCCTGTTCACCGCTGCCGACGGCTATATCGGCCTCGCTGTGATTTACGGCGCCATGAGCCTCTTCTGGTTCGTCGGCGTCCACGGCCCCTCGATCGTCGAGCCCGCCATCGCCGCCGCTCTCGTTGCCAACATGACCGACAACCTGGCTGCGTTCCAGGCAGGCCAGCACGCTTCCGCTGTCCTGACCCAGGGTGCCCAGTACTTCGTCGTCTGCATGGGCGGCACCGGCGCCACGCTCGTCCTGGTCTTTATGTTCTGCTTCCTGGCTAAGTCCCAGGAGATGCGCGCCGTCGGTAAGGCCGCCATCGTCCCTGTCTGCTTTGCCGTCAACGAGCCGCTACTGTTCGCTGCGCCCATCGTGCTCAACCCCGTCTTCTTTGTCCCGTTTGTCTTTGCCCCGATCGCCAACATCTGGATCCTCAAGATCTTTATCGACTTCTTGGGCATGAACGGCTTTATGTACACGCTGCCTTGGACCGTCCCCGGCCCCATCGGCACCATCATGGGTCTGGGCTTCCAGCCGCTCGCCTTTGTGATGCTCGCCCTTATCCTGGTCGTCGACTTTGTGCTGTACTATCCGTTCTTCCGTGCCTATGACGCCCAGAAGTGCGCCGAGGAGGCCGAGATTTCCCAAGAGGAGCTCGCCGCCAAGAACGCCGAGAAGGCCGCCAAGCTCAACGATGCCTTCCAGGGCAAGGCTGACGCCAAGAGCGTTGCCGCCGGCGCCGCTGCCGAGGCCGTGAAGG
>CABQMC010000076.1 GCA_902465115.1 uncultured Collinsella sp. | reverse complement strand
AGGTGGTGCTTCATATCCTCATTGCCCTTTACCCGAGACACGCGCACGGTTTCGCCCGCTTTTACCATCGAAAGCGGCATGGCCGGCATCTGCGGTCCGCAAGACATGAGTGAGCTCCTAACGTCGGTTCGTCCTCAACATCGACGCGGTAAAAGTTAACCACGTCTATGTTCGCTTTAGTAAACTAACACGTGGTTAACTTTTTGGAAAGGGTCTCTATTCAGTTTTCGAAAAAGTTTCCTATATGAAACAAAAGGGCGCAGCAAAGGACCATCCTTTACCACGCCCTGTCATGCTTAAAGCGAGAGATTCCTGATCGATGTGACACAGGAGGCCTCATCCACGCCCGAAACGCGGAAGATGATGTCCTCGCCGCACTCGCCGTAGAGAGCCATGAGGCCCATAACGTCGCGACCGTCGGTATGGCGGTCGCCGATGCTGACCGACACGTCGCTACGATGCTTGGCAATGATGTCATAGAGCAGCGCAACCGGGCGGGCATGCAATCCCAACGGATCTTTAATCGTCTTCGTAAACTCGACCATGTCCCCTCCCGCGACGTCGTACATTCGGCCGGCAAAACCCAGCCATGTGGTAGCTATTGTACCGTTAGATGCTTCTCGAGAGCTCCTCTGAACACCTCGCGGTCAAAAAGTGGCAAATATGAGTACTGTCACCAATTTAGTAGCAGCAAAATCGAGAGCAAATTGCCTACTTTGAGCGATTCGAAGAGGTTGAAAGCCGTCAAACGCCCTTCAAAGGGGGTTAGATAAATTGATTTTGAGCCCATTTTCGCTCAGAGCAGGCCGAAAAATATGACACCTCTTTTGCAACAGTACTCATATTTGGCATTTTTTGACCACGGGGTCCAAAACCATGCCCCAAAACAAAAGGAGGGGCCTCGTAAGGCCCCTCCTTAGGAAAGGGAATCGATCTATTCCACAGCCGTAGATTAATCCTAGCCGCTACTCCATCATGTCGAGGACGGAGGGGCGCAGCTCGCTCTCGGCAGCCTCGGGATCGGTTTCGCGCAGGCGGTTGATGTAGCGGTTGTACCACATCACGGCAAGGCCCAGGAAGACAACCACGCCGCCGACGTTGTAGACCAGCGTCAGCCACAGCGGCTGATCGAGCGGAATGGTGCCGCAGATAAGCACGAAGCAGAAGACCACAAGCAGGAATGCAGCAATGACCAGGCCAAAGGTGCGCGAACCCATGCGGAAGCCACGGGGAGCAGCGTCGAAGTTCTTGCGCAACATAAAGTAGGCAAGCAGGATCAGCAGCGGCGGGAGCAGAGCGGTGGCAGCCGTCATGTTGGTGACGATCATGAGCAGGTCGTCGAGGTTACCGGAGCCCAGGGCCGGGATGATCAGGATGGGGACGACGATGGCGAACTGCAGCCAGGCAGCGCGGGCGGGAATGCCGTGCTCGTTGAGCTCGACGATCTTGCTACCAAAGACACCCTTGGGGATCTCGGTGAAGAAAACCTTGATGGGAGCAGAGGTCCACATCATGAGGGAGCCCAGCGTGGCGGCGAGAAGGATCAAGCCGATGGCGCGCGTAGACACTTCCATGGGAATGCCAAAGTGGGCAAAGACAGCGCCGAATACGTCGAAGATACCGGTGGAGATGGCAACGCCGCCCTCGGGGATGAACAGGTTAACCAGCAGCGAAGCGCCTGCATACAGAAGGCCGATGGTCAGACCGGCGATAACGACGGTGCGCACGAAGGCCTTGACGCCACCCTTAAGGTCGTTAAGGAACACGCCGACAGACTCAGCGCCGCCAACGCCCTGGATGATCCAGGCAAGCGTACCGAAGAAGCCCCACGCAGTTGCGAAGTTGCTCATGTCGGGAGCCATGTTAGCGGGAGTAGGAGCCGTAGCGAACTCAACGCCGCCAAAGGCAGCAGCCAGGGACAGCAGGATGAACACGGCGGTCAGGCCGAGAGCCGCGGTCGAACCGAAGGAGGAAATGGAGCCGATCCACTTAGCGCCCTTGGTCGAAACCCACGTGGCGATAGCAAAGACAACGATCTCGATAATGGTGATCCACAGCTGCGAAAGCTCGGCGTTGGCACCAAAGAACACGTAGCTCGCGTAGATGATGACGTTGGGCAGGACGGACGCAAAGAAGAACAGGTTAACGAACCAGTAGCTAAATGCCGTCAGGAACGCCCAGCGACCACCCATCGAGGTCTTAACCCATGCGTACACGCCCGACTCGGAGTCCTTGTTAAGGCCGACGAACTCGGCGGTAACCAGGGTATAGGGGACAAAGTACAAAAGCGTGGCGAAGAAGAACGACGGCGCGGCTGCTAAGCCGATGGCCGCGTTGTTGTTGATGATGTTCTTGATACCGAACACGGCGGCGACCGTCATGCCCAGCAGAGCGAACGAACCAATCGTTCCTCGTTTTTCAGAGCTCATAAGCCCTCCCAATCATCTATTAAATGTCATCTAAACCCGTCCGAGCTGCAAGTGCAAACACGGACGGCGCACCTGCTAAGGGGAATGGGGAAAAGGGAGTCAACAAAGCCATCCCCCTTAACGGCGCGAAGCAAACGTCCAGGCGGACGAATACTACTTGTTGGGGAAGGAATAACCTTCGACCGTCACGTGCAGTACCACGACGCGGGGATCCGCGGCATCGGCCACGACACGGTAGGCCTCGTCAATTTCGACGACGGCAACGCCGCCGGCGGGAATCGTCACGGTCTCCCCCGCCCCCTCAAAGCGCTCGCGATCATCGATATCGCTGTAAGCGCGGGTGCAGGTGAGGCCTGCCTTGGGGGCAACCTCGACGGTCAGGTCGCCGTCGAGCGGAGCGAGCACGGCATGGTAGCGACGGTGACCGACCAGGTCGGCGGTTGCGGCCTCGCGGGCATAGACCCACCAGTACACCAGCGAGTCGCCGATGGAGTACGCCACATCGTGCTGCAGTTCAGAAACGCCGTCGAGCGCCTGGCCGGTACGCATCCACTTCTTGACGGACTTCATCTGAGCGTCGAAATCGGCGCGCGAGTTAAAGACATGCATGGCTTATGCCTCCTTAATGGGTGCCAGCGCCTGAGCCAAATCGGCAGACGTCAGCGGTCGCAGGGACACCTCAAAGCTGAAGCTCTCAAAACGGGTGCGATAGGAATCGAGCACCTCGGAACCCCAAGAGTTCGAGCCAAGGCCGAGCAGCTGGTCGTTGATGTTAACCGTGACCGTGTCGCCCGGAACAAGGTCGTAGACGTGCTTGGCATTATCAATAGCCTCGCAGCTATAGGGCCATGCCGAGAACGAGAACGGGTTGGAAGCGGCGTCGGCCGGACGAGTCACCAGCACGCCATCACCGTGGCTAGAGCGCAGGGCAACCCAGCGGGTACCCTCGCGGTTGGCACAGTCCTGAGGCATAACGTAGGGCGTGAACATGTCGTCGACCGTAGTGCGGTAATGACCGACCGGGTTGGCACGCAGCGAGTCCGGATAGTTCTCGCCCGGGCCGTGGCCATACCACTCGACGGCACGATCGCAACCGGGAACCTCAAAGGAGATGCCGATGCGCGGGATAATGTCCGAATAGTCGCCGTAGGGCTCGCCGGAAACCTTGAGGTCGACGCGACCGCTCGGAAGCACGGTGTAGACAAGCTCGACGCGCATGCCGAACGCGCGGACGGGAGGAGCAATACGTTGGCTCACGGTAACGACGACCGCATTGCCGTCCTGCTTCCAAAAAACCTTGCGGGTGGACGTCTGCATTACATCAATGAAGTTGTCCTTCCACAGGGAGTCGTACTCCTGGGCGTGGTTGTCGACGAGCGGATGCCAAAAACCAACCTGGGGACCAGAGGCCATGACGTCACGGCCGGATGCCTTCCACTCGCTCACGGTGCCGTTTACCTTGCTGAAGGTCAGCTCGCCGTTGAGGGAGTGAATGCGAATCTCCTGCTCGGTCTCCTCGACCGTAAGCTCAGGACGAGTGGGGGCCGCAATGGCCGGCGCCGGATGGTTTGCGATGGCAAACTGGTTTGCGCCCAGTTGGAACATCGGCTCGCACCAGACGTGAGCGGCCATGGTGTAGGCGCGCACAGTCAGCAGGGTCTCGCCTACCGCGGCCTCGTGAATCACCAGCGGAAGCTGGACGGACTCACCGGGGGCAACCGCACCGGGCATGAGCGTCTTGCGGCAGACCACGTCGCCGTCCACCAGGGTCTCCGCCGACAGGCAAACATCCTCGAGGGTGGTAAACCAGCGCTTGTTGGTGACAGTCAGCTCGCCCGCCTCGGCGTCATAAGCCATGCGAACCGGGCAGATGACCTGGCCGTACTCGGTAAGGCCCGGGCTCGGCTGCTGCCAGGGGAACACCATGCCATCGATGCAGAAGTTGCTGTTGTTGGGGTAATCGCCGTTGTCGCCGCCATACATATCGTAGGCAATGCCGTCCTCGGTCACAGCAGCCAGACCGTGGTCGCACCATTCCCAGATAAACTGACCTTGGATGCAATCCCAGCGATCGAAGACCTCCTGATACTCGGACAGGCCTCCGGGGCCGTTGCCCATGGAGTGACCGTACTCGCAGTTGATGCGCGGCTTGGGGAACGGATGCTCACCAAAGTCGTTCATCTGCGACACACGGGAGTACATCGTGGAAATGACGTCGACGGTATCGGCGTTGCGGTCCTCCTCGTAGTGGACCGGACGACCATCGAGCTCGTGAGCCTTGGCGTACATCGCGCGGATGTTGCAGCCATAGCCGCTCTCGTTGCCCAGCGACCACATGATGATGCACGCGTGGTTGCGCTCCTGCATCACCAGGCGCTCAATACGGTCGACGTAGGCCGGCTCCCATGCCGGGTCGTCGGTAACCAGGGCGATGTTGCCGATATTCTCGAAGCCGTGGCTCTCCATATCGGTCTCGGCGACCAGCATGATGCCATACTCATCACACAGCTCGTAGAAGCGCGGGTCATTGGCATAGTGAGAGGTGCGCACTGCGTTGATGTTGTGCTGCTTCATGAGCTCCAGGTCGCGGCGCATGCGATCGAGGCCCACGGCGCGGCCCTTGTGATCGTCGTGATCGTGGCGGTTGACGCCATGCATTTTAAAGTAAGTGCCGTTGAGGTAGATATGATTGCCCTCGACCGTCACCTCGGCAAGACCCTGGCGATGCGGGACGTACTCGCTCACCTTGTCGTCGTCGTAGACCTCAAACGTAAGATCGTAGAGGAAGGGGTCCTCGGGATTCCAGAAGTGGGCATCGGTCACGCTGCACTCGGCATGGCTGTCGACGCACTCACCCGTAGCCACCACGTTCTCGCCATCGCTGAGCGTAAACACAACGCGGGAAGCGCCCTCGGCAACCGTATCGAGCGTGATCAGAGCGGCATCGCCCTCGCGGTGCGTGCGGAACCTAAAGTCGACCAGGTGCGCGGCGGGACGCTGCATAAGGTACACATCGCGGAAGATGCCCGAGGCCCACCACATGTCCTGATCCTCGATGTAGCTGCCATCGCTGTACTGCAGGACCTTGACCGCAAACAGGTTGTCGCCCTCGACGAGCGCGTCGGTCACGTCGAACTCGGCAGACAGGCGCGAACCCTTGGTCATGCCGATATACTGACCGTTGACGTACAGCTCGCCATAGCTCTCGATGCCGTCGAAGCGAATGATCTCGCGAGCGCCGGCAGGAACGGCGGGAAGGTTGACGATGCGCTGGTAGACGCCCGTGGGGTCGTCGGAGGGAACGAACGGCTGATCAACCGGGAACGGGAAACCCTCGTCGGTGTAGGCAAGGTTGCCATAGCCGTCCACCTGCCACAGGTGCGGAACCTCCACGTGATCCCACTCGGGCTTGTACGTGGAGAGTTCCTCGTTGGAGACGGCAGCGGGGCCCTCAAAGAGGCGGAACTGCCACGAGCCGGACAGCTGGACAAACCCGCGCGACAGCTCGCGGCTGTACGTTGCAGCGAGATCGGCGGTCTCGTAACCCATAAAGTACGCATGGGGTGCCAGACGGTTCCTGTGGGTGAGCGCTTGGTTTTCCCAATCGTTAATGGCGTCCATGGTGATGCTCCTTCATCATCGTAGTGATTCTTGTGCAACCGGTTGTCCTTATCTTACGGGCGATGTAAAAAACTGTGCAACCGGTTGTCCGCTGAACGGTCGATTTGGCAGGGTTAACGGTGCAACCGGTTGTACAATCGCAACACTTATGTCACCCTGAGTATCGAAACTCAGCACAAGACATCGTTCTTAAGCTCGTAGGCAACCTCCACGCCCGCTGATATCTCACCCACACGAGACGTATTCGATTTCGGCTTGGTTGCAAAACGACACCGGTCACCGGATATCATGAACGCTGTTCAGGCGCACTATAGTAAGCTGTATCCGCACTAGCCCGTATCAGTGACAACATCGACCGCATTTTCCAGGAGACGCCATGACACAACCAGTTCGCACCGCACCTACGCTTGCCGAGGTTGCCGCAGCTGCCGGCGTGTCGCGCTCCACGGCATCGCGCGCCCTCAACGATTCGCCCCGCATTAGCGAGGAAACCAAAAAGCGCGTCCGCGCGGCGGCCAAGGAAGTCAATTTTGTCCCCAACGCTCGTGGCCGAGCGCTCGCTGTCGGGCGCACGGAAATCATCGCCGTGCTCGTGACCGAGCCTCTGAGTGAACTCTTCAGCGACCCCACCTATAGCGAGTTTTTGAGCGGCATTACCGAGGAACTGTCGGAGTCGTCCTATCTGCCCGTTATCTTGCAGGCGTCTTCTACGCATGAGCGCAACCGCGCACGCGAGCACTTTGAGCGCCGCTCGTTCGACGCCGTGATCGACGTCTCTCCCTACAAAGGCAGCGAGCTGCTCGAGGTGCTGCGCGAGCTGGGCGTACCCACCGTGTTGTGTGGCCAGCTCGAGGGCCACCCCTATCGCGATGTGTTCTCGACGGTCTACTCTGACGACGAAGAGGGCGGACATTTTGCGGCACTCGCCATGAAGGATCGCGGGCGCAAAGATATCGTCGCCGTGTTGGGACCGCAAGACAACCCCGCTGTTGTCGACCGCCTGCGCGGCTACCGTGCCGTCTTGGGCGAAGACCTCCCAGACGCAAACGTTATCTATACCGGCTGGAACAGCGGAGACGGCTATCAGGCCATGCACCAGATCCTCGCGCGCGAGATTGCTTTCGATGGCGTGCTCTGCGGATCGGACCGTATCGCAGCTGGCGTCATCACCGCACTCAACGAGGCAGGCCTATCCGTTCCTGCGGACGTTTCTGTCGTCGGCTTCGACGATCACGAGATTACGGCGCGCTGCGTCCCCGCGCTCACGACCGTCCGCCAGCCCCTGCGCGAAGAAGGACACATGGCCGCCAACATTGCGCTCGACATGATCAAGGGTGCCGAGCCCACCACCTCCGTGATGCACATGCAGCTGATCCAGAGAGACTCGCTATAAGAAACTGGGGGCAGGCTTTCCGCCAGACAGTTGTTGCGGA
>CABQMC010000075.1 GCA_902465115.1 uncultured Collinsella sp. | reverse complement strand
GCCGTCGAGGGCGCCAACCGCTTTATCAAGCGCGCCTGGCGTATCGTTTGGCAGCTCGTCCAGTCCGGTGACGCCAACGTGGCCTTCGACAAGTCCGCGCTCGACGAGGTTGCGATGAAGCTCTATCGCGAGCGTCACCGCACCATCGCCAAGTGCACTGAGGACTTCGACCGCGGCCAGTTCAACACCGCGATCTCGGCCGTCATGGAGCTCGTCAACGCGGCGAGCGCCTATCTCAACGCCACTGAGGGTGCTGACCGCGACAAGGCTCTGTGCTACGGCGTGGCTAAGGATATCGTGAGCGTCCTTGCCCCTATCTGCCCGTTCTGGGCCGACGAGCTGTGGCACGAGGCACTCGGCTGCGAGGGCAACGCCTACACCGCCGCCTGGCCCGAGTTCGACCTGGCCGAGTCCGTTGAGGACACGGTGCAGATCGTGGTCCAGGTGCTCGGCAAGGTCCGCGGCCGCGTCGACGTTGCCCGCGATGCCTCCAATGAGGATATGCAGGCTGCCGCCGAGGCCGCCGTCGCCAAGTGGCTCGAGGGCAAGACAGTCGTCAAGGCCATCTGCGTGCCCGGCAAGCTGGTCAACCTGGTGGTCAAGTAAGCACTGCGCGCTTAACTGACGCATAAAAGACGAGGGGCGATCCGGTTGGGTCGTCCCTCGTTTTGCATGTATCTGCCTAGTTGCCTTCGGCCAATTGTCCTATTCTTGTGGAGAAGCTGTGCGCACGCTGACCTGCAGATTCGTACTGTGCTTGCACGTTTCTGCAGCTATTGGTATAGTTTGCTTGCAAATGAAGTAGTAATTGAAAGAAGTGGGGTTTCGGCCCCGCTTCTTTTTTGTATGGATGGAGGTGCCGCAATGGTCAAGACTAAGACCGAGCAGGCGATCATCGACGCGCTCGAGGCCGTCGCTCCCCAGCACGATGTCGACATCGTCGACGTCGAGCTCGTGGGTGCCACCAAGGCCCCCTGCGTACGCGTGCGTATCGAGGGTGCCGAGGGTCAGAGCCTGTCGCTCAACGACGTCACGGCCAACACCAAGTGGGTCGGCGATGTGATTGAGGAGCTCGACCCTATCTCTTCGAGCTATACGCTCGAGGTGTCGAGCCCGGGTATGGCGCGTCCGCTGCGCCGCCCGTGCGACTTTGCCCGCTTTGTGGGCGAGAACTGTGAGCTCACCTCCACCGCCACCGAGGGCCGTCGCAAGTACGCCGGCAAGATTGCCGCCGCGACCGAGACCAACGTGACCCTCGAGCTTGAGGACGGCGAGTCCGTTACCCTCGATTTCTCTGATGTTAAAAAGTGCAAGTTGAAGCCCACCTACGACTTCAAGCCCGCGAAGGAAGGAAAGTAAGATGGCAGCATCCGACATGATGTCCGCCCTGATGGAGCTTTGCCAGGAGAAGCACATCGACCAGCTCTACCTGATCGACCGCCTGGAGCAGTCGCTCGCCAAGAGCTATGCCGAGATCCTGCATCTTGAGTGGGGCGCCAAGGTGACCATCGACCGCACCACCGGCAAGATCTACGTCTACCGTCTGGAGCCGATTGACGATTCCATGGACGAGGAAGGCAACTTCACCGAGTTCGAGGAGATCGACGTCACCCCCAAGAACACGAGCCGCATCGCCGCCCAGCACGCCAAGGCCGAGATCAACGCCATCGTGCGCAACTCCGCCCGCGAGCAGATCTACGAGGAGTTCTCCGGCCGCATCGGTGACCTCATCAGCGGTACCGTGCTGCAGTCCACGCCCGACTTCACGATCGTCAAGATCCGCGAGGGCGTCGAGGCCGAGCTGCCGCACTTCGACCAGCGCCGTTACGAGAACGAACGCAACGAGCGTCCGATGGGCGAGCGCTACCTGCACAACCAGCACATCAAGGCCGTGATCATCGACGTTCGCGACCCCAACTCCAACCTGCAGCCGGTTCGTGGCGAGCACAGCCGTCCGCCGATTGTCATCTCCCGTACCCACCCCGAGCTCATGCGTCGTCTGTTTGAGCAGGAGGTGCCCGAGATCTATGAGGGCACCGTCCAGATCAAGTCGATCGCCCGCGAGCCCGGCCAGCGCTCCAAGGTTGCCGTCCACTCGCTCGACGACCGTCTGGATCCCGTGGGCGCCTGCGTCGGCCCCAAGGGCAGCCGTGTTCGCGCTGTCGTGGGCGAGCTCCGTGGCGAGCGCGTCGACGTCATCCTTTGGGATGCCGATCCTGCCGTCTACGTCGCCAACGCCCTGTCGCCCGCTAAGGTCACCCGCGTCCTCATCGACGAGGAGAAGGCCTACGCCGGCGTCATCGTGCCCGACGACCAGCTGTCCCTCGCCATCGGCAAGGAGGGCCAGAACGCCCGCCTCGCCGCGCGCCTGACCGGCTGGCACATCGACATCAAGTCCGAGACGCTTGCCGCCGACATCCTCAAGAACGTTCCCGTTCACGAGGAGCCCGCCGCCGACCTGATTGGTGACGAGGAGGACGAGGACGTCCGCCGCTGCGAGTACGTGTCCGAGGACGGCATCCAGTGCCGCAACCAGGCTCGTCCCGGCTCCCGTTTCTGCGGTGTCCACGACACCGACGCCTTCGATGATGCGGAGGACCTGATCTAGCGCGCGGTCGCGCCGGGCAGGTCCCGGCGCATCTCCCACGCTCGTTCAGTCTCTAGGCACCCAAGGTGCCAGAAAGGGTAGGTGAAGTCATATGGCAAAAGTCCGTGTGTCCACCCTGGCCAAAGAGTTCGGCATGACCTCCAAGGAACTGATGGGTCATCTCGCCGATATGAAGATTCCCGCTAAGTCCGCTTCCTCCACCTTGGAGGACGCCTATGTCGCTATGGTCCGCAAGCAGCTCGCCTCGGTGATCGAGGCCCGCGCTCAGGAAGTCGAGGCCGCCAAGCAGGCCGAGGAGCAGGCAGCTGCCGCCGAGGAGGCCGCACGCGCCGCCGAGGCCGAGCGCGAGCGCATCGCCGCCGAGAAGGCACGCGAGGAGGAGCGCCGCCAGTTTGCCGCAGCCCAGGCGGCCGAGGAGGCTGCCCGCGCCGAGGCCGAGGCCAAGAAGAAGGCCGAGCAGGAGCGTCTTGCCCGCGAGAAGGAGGAGGCTGCCCGCGAGGCCCAGCGCCGCGCCGTTCCCGCTTCCGACTCCGGTTCGCGCTTCCGTTCGCTGCTCGACCAGATTGCCGCACAGGAGACCGTGCTCAAGGAGAAGAAGGACGCTGAGGACAAGGCCAAGGCCGAGCGCGCCGCAGAGCGCGGCAACCGTCGTGGCGGCAACAACGACCGCCGCGGTGGCCGTCGTAACGATCGCAACGCCTCCGACAACAATTCCGAGCGCAACGCCTCCGAGAGCCGTCCGCACAGCCATCGCACCAACGCCAGCAACAACGTCGCTGCCGGCATGGACTTCCCCAACCCCGATAAGCAGGGCAAGGGCAAGAAGCGCAAGGGCGGTCACAACAACGAAGAGGACCACTACAGCCGCATGGCTCGCGAGGCCGAGGAGTACAGCCGCGAGAAGGTGCTCGAGGAAGCTCGTGCCGCCGTCGAGGAGGCCTCTCGCGAGTCCACCGGTCGCCGCAAGAAGCGCAAGGAGAAGCGCGAGCGCGAGGCTGCCAAGGCTCAGGAGGAGCGCAAGATAGAGGAGGCGCTGGCCCAGGGCGTGAACCCCGAGGACCTCGACGCCATCAAGGTCTCTCAGGGCGTTACCGTCCAGGAGCTTGCCGAGGCGCTCGACGTTCCGGCCAACGACATCATCAAGCGCCTGTTCCTGCTGGGTACTCCGCTCACGATGACGCAGTCCATGTCCGACGACCTTGTCGAGCTCGTTGCCGACGACCTGGGCCGTCAGATCAAGATCATCACCCCCGAGGAGGAGAACACCTTCTCGTTCTACGACGATCCGGCCGACCTTAAGCCGCGCGCCCCGGTCGTCACCGTCATGGGCCACGTCGACCACGGCAAGACGTCGCTGCTCGACGCTATCCGTCACACCGGTGTTGCTGCCGGCGAGGCGGGCGGCATTACGCAGGCCATCGGCGCTTCGCAGGTCATGATCAACGACCGCAAGATCACCTTTATCGATACCCCGGGTCACGCCACCTTTACGGCTATGCGTGCCCGTGGTGCCAAGGTGACCGACATCGTCATTCTGATCGTTGCTGCCGACGACGGCGTCATGCCCCAGACCGTCGAGTCCATCAACCACGCCAAGGCCGCCGGCGTACCCATCGTCGTCGCCGTCAACAAGATCGATAAGCCGGGCGCCAACCCCGACCGTGTGCGTCAGGAGCTCACCGAGTACGGAGTCATCCCCGAGGAGTGGGGCGGACAGAACATGTTCGTCAACATCTCGGCCAAGCAGAAGATCGGTATCGACGACCTTCTGGAGACCGTGCTGCTCCAGGCCGACGTGCTCGAGCTCAAGGCCAACCCGGACACCTTTGCCTCCGGCAACGTCCTCGAGGCCAAGCTCGACAAGGGCCGCGGCTCGGTCGCTACCGTGCTCGTGACCCGCGGTACCCTGCACGTGGGCGATACGCTGGTCGCCGGCCTTACCTACGGTCGCGTCCGTGCCATGCTCGACCCCAAGGGTCGCGCCGTCACCGAGGCTGGTCCCTCCGACGCCGTCGAGATCTTGGGCCTGCAGTCCGTGCCCAACGCAGGCGACGAGTTCCGCGTGTTCGAGGACGAGCGCGAGGCTCGCGCCCTTGCCGACGAGCGTTCGCTCAAGGCTCGTATCGAGGAGCAGAGCCGCGTCAAGCACGTCACGCTCGAGAACCTCTTCGAGACCATCGCCGACGCCGAGGTCAAGGAGCTCAACCTGATCATCAAGGCCGACGTCCAGGGTTCCATCGAGGCCCTTCAGGACTCGCTCGACAAGATGGATCAGTCCGAGGTCCGCATCAACACGATCCACTCCGCCGTTGGCGCCATCAACGAGACCGACGTCGTCCTGGCCGACGCCTCCAACGCCATCATCATCGGATTTGGCGTCCGTCCCGACGGTAAGGCCCGCTCCGCCGCCGAGCGCGAGGGCGTCGAGATCCGTTGCTACGACGTCATCTACAAGTGCCTCGAGGAGCTTGACGCCGCCCGTATCGGCATGCTCAAGCCCACCGAGGTCGAGGTCGCCACGGGTACCGCGACCGTCCTGGACACCTTCAAGGTGCCAAAAGTCGGTATCGCCGCCGGTGTCCGCGTCGAAGAGGGCGAGATTGCCGCGACCGATTCCGTGCGCCTGGTGCGCGACGGCATCGTGGTCTTCAACGGCAAGATCGCCTCGATGCGCCACTACAAGGACGAGGCCAAGAGCCTCAAGAGCGGTTCCGAGGGCGGCATTGGCCTGGAGAACTTCCAGGACATCAAGCCCGGCGACCAGATCGAGGGTTACCGCATCGACCAGGTTGCCCGTACCGAGTAGGGGGTAGCTCTATGAAGCAAACGCAGGCAACCCGCCGTTTGGGCGAGCAGCTTCGCGAGAAGCTCGGTTATATCCTGCTCTTTGAGGTTTCCGATCCGCGTCTCGACCTGGTTACTTTGACCGCGGTCGAGGTCGCGGTGGACCGTTCGTTCGCGCGCGTGTACGTGTCGTGCGATGCGAGCCGCTACGACGAGGTCATGGAGGCGCTCGCAAGCGCCAAGGGCCGTATTCGCAGCCTGTTGGCTCGCTCGCTCGATTGGCGTGTCACGCCCGAGCTCGATTTTCGCATCGATCGCTCGACCGATGAGGCCGAGCGCATCACGCGTGCGCTGGAAAACGTTCCCGCCACGCTTGCGATCGAAAAGGACGAGGACGGCTATCCGATAGCGGACGCCGTCCAGGAGGCAGCTTTAGATGACTAATTCCGCCGACCTCGCCTCGTGCGAGTCTGCAGATATTCAGCGACGCATCCTCGAGCTCATCGAGGGTGCGTCCTCCATTGCGATTTCGGGACATACTTCTCCCGATGGCGATGCCTTGGGCTCCGTGTTGGGTCTGGGCCTTTCGCTCATGAAGTTTTTTCCCAACAAGGACATTGCGCTGCTGCTGGCAGACGATGACCCGGTTCCGCGCATCTACCGCTTTATGGAAGGCTCCGATCGCCTGGTGCCGGCATCTGCGTACACCGGCAATCCGGACCTGTTCATCTCGGTGGACGTACCGGTCGTCGAGCGTCTCAATAATTCCGCCGAGGTGCTTCGTCGCTCCAAGCATGTGGTGTGCTTCGATCACCATCCGGCGCGCGAGGAGTTTGCCGAGCTCAGCCTGAGGCGCGTCGAAGCTGCAGCCTGCGCGATGATCATCGACCGTTTCTTGGACAATTGTGGCATTGTCGCACGTGATGGCGTTGCGACCTGCCTGCTGTGCGGTTTGGTTACCGATACCGGCCGTTTTCAGTACCAAAACGCCGATGCCGCCGCGTTCCATGCGGCCTCGCGTCTGGTTGCCCACGGTGCCGATCCGGCGCGCGTTGCACTCGAGGTCTATCAGAGCATGCGCGTTGAGTTTTTGCACCTCAAGTCTATTGTTATGGGCCGCATTAAGACGGTGGCCCACGGGCGCGTCGCGTATAGCTACGCGTACCAGAGTGACCTTGAGGCCTGCGGTGTCACCTCGGATGAGTGCGACGGACTGGTCGATGTGGTGCGCTCGGTGATGGGTGTGGAGGTCTGCCTGTTCCTGAAGGGCATCGAGGGCGATACCAAGGTGCGCGGCAACCTGCGCTCCAAGGGCGACCTCAACGTGTCCGAGATCGCTGCTGCTTTTGGCGGAGGCGGACATCCCGCTGCCGCCGGTTTCTCCAACAACGGAACGATTCTCGAGACGCTCACCGTGGCACTTCCTATGCTGGCCGAACTGGTAGGGGAGGATCCCGCTTCGGTGACCGTCGAGCTTTAACTTTTTGGATGGTACATGGCTCGTCGTACGCCTTCTCAACTGAATTTGCTGCTCGCTGTCGATAAGCCGGTGGGCTGCACGTCCCACGACGTGGTTTCGCAATGCCGGCGCGCCCTCCATGAGCGGCGCGTCGGTCATGCCGGCACGCTCGACCCCATGGCATCGGGTGTCATGGTGGTGGGCGTGGGTCAGGCCACCCGTCTGCTGGGTATGCTGACGCTCGATACCAAAAGCTACGTCGCCGACATCTCGTTTGGCGCCGAGACTAATACCGATGACGCGGAGGGTGAGGCCGTCCGCACGGTGGCTGTTGCCAACGAGCTCCGCGATCCTGCCTATGCCCGTGAGCGCTTGGCCGCCATGCTGGGTCCGCAGATGCAGGTGCCGCCGGCGTTTTCGGCTATCTCGGTCAATGGCGTTCGCGCCTACAAGTCTGCTCGCGCGGGTAATGCGGTGGACCTACCTCCGCGCCCCGTCGAGGTCTATGCCGCTGACCTGATCGCCGTGGGTGGCGAAGGTGATACGTGTGTGTGGACCGTGGCGTTCTCGGTGAGCAAGGGCACCTACATTCGTGCGCTCGCTCGCGACCTGGGCCGTGCCTGTGAGAGCGCTGCGCACATTTCCGCGCTGCGCCGCACGGCCTCCGGTGTTGTTTCCATTGGCGCCTGTCATACGGTGGAGGAGCTTTCTCCCGAGTCCGCCGCT
>CABQMC010000074.1 GCA_902465115.1 uncultured Collinsella sp. | reverse complement strand
GCTCTCGACGCTCGACGGCCCGGTCGATATGCTCGACCGCGCGGCACAGCTGCTCGGCGGGCTTGAGCCGGGTGAGGTCGATGGCGCGCTCGAGGCGCACGTGGACCGCAATCGATCTTTCGACGACATCCCGATGACCGCTGGCAAGCCTGAGGCCTGCTCGCTGCTGCTGATGCTCGTGCGCCAGGGCGAGGCTGCTCGCCGCATGCTGCCGACGGCTCCGATCGTCTCGGCACGTTCGTTTGTTGAGCGCTCCTGGCCCTACATGCTTGCGTGGTCCGATCTGGGACTCAGCGGCAAGGAGCGCATGACGGTCGATTCGCTGGCGCGCGCCGAGGTGCGCCGCTTTGCTGACGAGGACACGAGCGAGCGCGTGCGAAACGAGATGATGGGCGTGCTGGGCGAGCTACTGGGTATTTCGCCCGAACAAATGGAGGAGCTGCGCTCTGAAGACGGTCAGCGTCGTTTACACGAGGGAATGAAAAAGTTCGAGGGCGAGGTTCAGGACGCCATCGATAAGATGATGGGCGGTCAGGGCGGCTCGCAAGGTAGTCCCCAGGGTGGCCCGATGCCGCATCCGCCGGTTGATCCCCGACAATTCCCGTTCTTCTCTCAGAACTAGGTCGCTGCGCGCCCGCCAGAGCGGCAATCTGCCTTTCAATCGTCGGACATGACCGCCAGGTCAATGCCCTCCTCTTTCAAGGCACCTTGCTCGCTCTGGCAGGCGCTCGCTTGCGTATACTCAACCTACAATTCAATCTCGGCTGACTTATAGGGCTAGCGTTGTGTTATTCTAGAACAGACGTTCGTGAATGATGCGCGGGGCCTTGTCTTGCGCTGTGCTTGTGGCGAGGGGAGGTTGGCTTGGTTATCTTGGGCATCGACCCCGGTTTGGCTCATACGGGTTGGGGGATTATCGAGGAGCGGCGTGGCGAGGTTCGCTGCCGTGCCTATGGCTGCATCGAGACCAGTGCCGGAAGTCCGCTCGCGGTGCGCCTGTCGCATATCGCCCATGACCTTAAGGATGTCGTTGAGCGTTATCGACCCGACACGGCTGCTGTCGAGAGCATCTACTTTGGCGCCAACGTTCGTTCCGCCATCCCCACGGCGCATGCCCGCGGTGCTGCACTCGTCGCACTTTCGGAATGTGCGCTCGAGATTGGCGAGTACACGCCCATGCAGATCAAACAGGCCGTGGTGGGCACCGGCGCCGCGGACAAGCGGCAGGTCGCCTACATGGTACGCACGCTCACGCAGCTCGACCACGACCCGCATCCCGACCATGCCGCCGATGCCCTGGCCTGTGCCATCTGCCACGTAAACCTCAGCCGCACCCGCGCCCTCACCGGTGGCGAGTTCTATCAACAGAGAGGAACCGGATACTGATGATTTCCCAGCTCCACGGAACGCTTGTCGAGGCCACGATGAGCTCTGCCGTCGTCGATGTGTCGGGCGTTGGCTTTGAGCTCGGCATTTCGGGCAGCACTGCGGCCACGTTGCCGACGCCCGGCGGCGAGGTCCGCCTCTACACGCGTATGCAGGTGCGCGAGGATGCCATGACACTTTTCGGTTTTTCCTCTAAGGATGAGCGCACGATGTTCGATCGGCTCGTGTCCGTCTCGGGCGTTGGCCCGCGCTTGGCGCTCGCCGTGCTTTCCACCTATACCGTGGGGCAGCTGTATTCGCTGGTGATGGCCGAGGACGACAAGGGCATGGCCAAGGTACCCGGTGTGGGCAAAAAGACAGCTCAGCGTCTGATCCTGGAGCTCAAGAGCACTTTTGCCAAGGACAAGGGCTTTGTCCCGGTCGACGTGATTCCCGGCCAGGTTGCGATGCCCGTGCCCGCTGCTGCTCCCTCGGCCATCGATGATGCCCGTGCGGCGCTCCTTTCCATGGGCTTTAGCCCGCAGGAGACCGATGTTGCCCTGAGCGGGTATGATGGGCAGAATATGCGTGTCGAGGATCTGCTCGGCGCGGCGCTTAAGCGACTCGGAATGGATGCGTGATGTGGGAAGCCGATGACTCTCAGGACCTGTGGGCGACGTCCGGTAACTCGCCGGCGGCATCCATGGCGCACGGCGAGCGCATGGTGGGCTCGGAGCTAACGCCCGAAGACCTCGATGTCGACCGTACCCTGCGCCCTCAGCGTCTGGACGACTACTGCGGTCAGGAACATATCAAGCAGAGCCTTCGAGTGCTGATCGAGGCGGCGCAGAGCCGTGGCGAGACGCTCGACCACGTGATCTTCTCGGGCCCTCCGGGCCTGGGCAAGACCACGCTGGCTACCGTTATCGCCAACGAGCTGGGCGCTCAGATCAAGACCACGAGTGGCCCTGCCATCGCGCGCACGGGCGACCTGGCGGCCATCCTTACTAACTTGCAGCCGGGTGATGTGCTGTTTATCGACGAGATCCACCGCCTCAACCGTTCGGTCGAGGAGGTCCTGTACCCCGCGATGGAGGACTTTGCCCTCGATATCGTGATTGGCAAGGGTCCGGCGGCGCGCTCGATTCGCCTGGATATCCCCAAGTTTACGCTGGTGGCGGCAACGACCCGCTCAGGCATGTTGACCGGCCCGTTGCGCGACCGCTTTGGCATTTCATATCGCCTGGATTACTACACGGTCGAGGAGCTCGCGCAGATTGTGACGCGCTCGGCGACTATCCTGGGCGTGACGATCGACCATCCCAGTGCACTCGAGATCGGCTCGCGTTCGCGCGGCACGCCACGTCTTGCCAACCGTCTGCTCAAGCGCGTGCGCGATTACGCACAGGTGCGCGGCAACGGCCCCATCGAGCTCGATATCTGTCGCCAGGCGCTCGAGTTCTTCGAGATCGACGAACTCGGTCTGGACTGGATGGATATTCGCATCTTGGAGACGCTCGCCAAGACGTTCTCCGGCCGTGCCGTGGGACTTACGACCCTTGCCAGCGCGGTGGGCGAGGACCCGGGCACGCTCGAGGATGTCTATGAGCCCTATTTGCTGCAGTGCGGATTGATGACTCGTACGCCGCAGGGCCGTCAGGCAACCCTCCGCACCTTTGAGCACCTGGGGATTGAACCTACCGTTTAGGGCGTTTTGTTTTGGCGGGCTGTTGGACTATCGCTGGGCATCGGGTAAACATATCGCCGTTCATCGGTTATGGGCGTTTTACTATTGCGCGCCCGTGCTATGCTGAATTGGTCTTTTTCTCATTCGGTAACGAAAGGACCGCCCATGCCTACTGACATCGAAATCGCACGTTCTGTCACGCCGCTGCCTATTACCGAGGTGGCCAAGAACGCCGGCGTCGACGTTAAGCACCTTATTCCGTACGGCTTCGACAAGGCTAAGGTCGACTATTCACTGCTCAACGAGCCGGCTGATCACCAGGCCAAGCTCGTCCTCGTGACCGCTATCAACCCAACGCCTGCGGGCGAGGGCAAGACCACCACGACCATCGGTCTGGCCGACGGCCTGCGTCGTCGCGGCGTCAAGAGTGCCGTGGCCCTGCGCGAACCTTCGCTCGGCCCCGTCTTTGGCGTGAAGGGCGGTGCTGCCGGCGGCGGTTGGGCTCAGGTCATCCCCATGGAGGATATCAACCTGCACTTTACCGGCGACTTCCACGCTATCGGTGCTGCCAACAACCTGCTGGCCGCCATGCTTGATAACCACATCCAGCAGGGCAATCAGCTCGGTATTGACGTTAAGCGCATCACTTGGAAGCGCGTTGTCGATATGAACGACCGTCAGCTGCGCCACGTTATCGACGGCATTGGCGGCAAGGCCCAGGGCGTGCCGCGCGAGGACGGCTTCGATATCACCGTCGCCTCCGAGGTCATGGCAATCCTGTGCCTGTCTACGAGCATCAGCGACCTCAAGGAACGCTTGGGTGAGATCGTCGTCGGCTACAGCTTTGCCGGCGAGCCCGTCCGTGCCCGCGACCTTAAGGCCCAGGGTGCCATGGCCGCGTTGCTTAAGGACGCGCTCAAGCCCAACCTGGTGCAAACGCTCGAGGGCACGCCCGCGTTTGTCCACGGCGGTCCCTTCGCCAACATTGCCCACGGCTGCAACTCTATCATGGCCACGCGTATGGCGATGCGCTTTGGCGATGTCGCCATTACCGAGGCCGGCTTCGGTGCCGATCTGGGTGCCGAGAAGTTCCTTGACATCAAGTGCCGCATGACGGGCGTTCGCCCCAGCGCTGTCGTGGTCGTCGCCACTGCCCGCGCGCTTAAGTACAACGGCGGTGTCGCCAAGGCCGACCTCAACGAGGAGAACCTCGAGGCACTCAAGGCTGGCATGCCCAACCTGCTGCGTCACGTCGACAACATTCAGAATGTCTACGGTCTGCCCTGCGTGGTCGCTATCAACCGCTTCCCGACGGACACCGAGGCCGAACTCGAGCTCATCGAGTCCGAGTGCCAGAAGCTCGGTGTCAACGTTAAGCTGTCCGAGGTCTGGGCCAAGGGCGGCGAGGGCGCGCTCGAGCTGGCCGATGCGGTCATGCGTCTGATTGAGCAGCCGAGCGAGCTCAAGTTTGCCTATGAGGACGGCGCCGATGTGGCCGACGCCCTCGAGGCCGTTGCCACCAAGGTTTACCGCGCCGACGGCGTTGACTTTACGCCGGCCGCCAAGCGTCAGCTTGCCGAGCTGCGCGAGAACGGCTTTGGCAACCTGCCGGTATGCGTGGCCAAGACGCAGTACAGCTTTAGCGACAACGCTAAGGCGCTGGGCGCTCCCGAGGGCTTCCGCATCACCGTGCGCGAGCTCAAGGTTTCCGCCGGTGCCCACTTTGTGGTCGCGCTGACCGGCAGTGTTCTGACCATGCCGGGCCTGCCCAAGGTCCCCGCGGCCGAGAATATCGACGTCGACAACGACGGCAACATCACCGGCCTGTTCTAAGCCCGCTGCTCATAGCCGCTTGCCCGCCCCGTCGTGCCTACCAAGGCCCGGCGGGGCTTTTTTGATCCTTAGACCCGCGCACGTCTTGTAGATACCGACGGACTCTGCCCATCATAGGCTTTTGCGCGGGTAGAATGCATGGATAACTTGAGGCTCACGCGCGACGGAAAGGAATCGTTGCATGGATCAGGACAAGACAACCGTGATGGGCGGCTACGGTTCCGCGCGGGCTGGCGATAGCGCCGATGCGACTCGCGTTGTTCCCAACCCCGGTTATACCGACCCCGCCGCGACGCAGCCTTCTGCCGAGCCCACCCGGGTTATGGGCTATGGCGACACGGCGCAGGATTCTTACGCTGCATCTTCGCAAGGCCCCTATAGCAACGCAGCTCCGGATCCGTTTGATTACGCGCCGCAGGATTCTTATGCTGCCTCGACGCCGAATCCCTATGATGACCTGCCGCAAAATCCCATTCCGCAGCCTCAGCAGACGACGTATATGCCTCGCACGGCGCAGCCTCGCTACGAGTCGCGCGAGCCGTATCGCGAGTACCCCAAGTCGATTCCGCAATATGGCGAGGACGAGGAGAAGAAGCCGTCGCGTTCGTCGAGCGTGATCAAGAAGATCCTCATCGTGCTGGCGATTTTCTTTGCGCTGTCGGTTGTGTTTGCCATCGTGTCGGGCATGCTCAACAAGCGAGGGAGTTCAACGGCCGATACCGCTGCCGAGCAAACCGAGTCCGCCTCGTCTAGTACCGTCGATCTGAGCGATATCCCGGGGCAGTACTGGTCCAACGCCAAGAAGCTCCTCAAGTCGCGCGGCGCCGATCTTTCGAATGCCGTGGTCCTGACCGATGATGGCTCAACGCCCGTCATCGATTCCAACTGGGTTGTTACGAATGCCTACTATAACGACAACGGCAACCTGGAGATTCAGCTCACGCACAAGAACAGCTATGGCAACTCGTCCGGCGGCCAAAGCGGTACCGACAGCTCGAGCTCCAATACGCTGGAGGATTTGAGCAACAAGGCACAGGAGTTGGGAGACAAGGCACAAGAGCTGGGCGATACAGCCCAAAACCTCGGCGATACTGCTCAGAATCTGGGCGATATGGCTACCAATGCCTGGGACGCGCTGCAAAACGGCATCTCGGGCGCGCAGGGAAACTAGCTGTTAAGCAGGCTACAGTTGCTCGGCCGGACGGTCGGGCGAGCTAAAGCCCGAATCAAAGGTGACGACGCATGAGGCATCGGGTCGGCGCTCGTGCACGATGCGCGTGACGAGCCCCAGCAGCTCCTCGTCGGATATGTCAAAGCCGTCGGGACGCACCAGGTCAAACGAAACGAACCCGTCGTGCTCGTGCAGGTCGTGGATGGAGAGCGCGGGATCGATCTGCATGACGCCGCGCTTGACCCAGCCGCGCAAGTCATCGCCGGTTGTCGCGATGGGGTCGCAGTGCAGTGTGATACCAATGCCCATCTGGCGCTTGATGTCGTGCTCGATGGTGTCCAGAATCTCGTGGTGCTCAAACGCGTCGCCCTCGCCGGGCATCTCCACGTGGGCGCTGGCAAACTGACGACCGGTAGTCGTGCACCATGAGGTCGTGTGTGCCCAAGACCTGCGGATAGGACATGATCTTGTCGCGGATTGCCTGGACGAGCTTGGGGTCGGGCGCTTGCCCCAGCAACGGGCTGATGGCGTCGCGCACCAGGCCCAGGCCGCTGATGCAGATGAAGATGCCCACACCCAGGCCTGCCCAGCCATCGAGATCAAAGCCGGTCGTCTGCGAAATAAGCGCCGCCACCAAGACCGAGCCCGAGGTGATGACGTCGTTTTTGGAGTCCTGCGCCGTGGCGATGAGCGTTTCGGAGTCGATGCGATCGCCCAGCGTGCGGTTGAACGCTGCCATCCAGAATTTGACGAGCATGGACAGAACAAGGGCAGCCATGGAGAGCGCCGAATACACGGTGGGCGAGGGCTTGATGATCTTGGTGACCGACTCGAGGATTAGGTTGATGCCGACGGCACAAACCAGGACGGCGACAAACAGACCAGCCAGGTACTCGTAGCGGCCGTGGCCGTAAGGGTGGCCCTCGTCTGCCGGGCGGCTGGCAAGGCGGAACCCGAGCAGGCTCACGATGTTGCTCGAGGCATCGGAGAGGTTGTTGAAAGCGTCGGCGATGAGGGAGACGGAACCGGCGAGCAGGCCCGCGATGCCCTTGGCCAGGCACAGGGTGATGTTGAGGCCAATGCAGATGAGGCTTGCGGCAAAACCCGCGTTGGTGCGGCAAGATGCATCGACCGGCTCGTCCTCGCCGCCGGGAACAAGCGTATGTACCAGCCGATTTACAAATAGCATAGCGGTCGTCCTCACAATCATGTTTAAGGGGATAGTGTAGCTCGCGCGGGGGCGCCGTGCACCGATGCTCAGAAAATGCAGCAATAGTCTGCCGGTGCTAACGAGCGAGCCTTCTCGTCTGCCTGGGTGGTCCATTTTGGGCCACATGGGTATGGGCATGTGCCTGTTTGCTCGACATACTTAATGTCGACAGCCCCTGTGCAAAGGAGGACGTTTCCATGGACGAGATGTTTGCCATTAAATGTCAAAACTGCGGCGGCCCTATGTACTCGCACCAAGCTAAGCGCAGCTTTGAGTGCGCCTATTGCGGCACGGTCGTTCCGTGGCAGGCGGACGCCGGAGAG
>CABQMC010000073.1 GCA_902465115.1 uncultured Collinsella sp. | reverse complement strand
GTTTGCGCAGGCCATCGCCGATCCGGTCTCGACGGTGCACTCCAATAAGCCCGAGCTGCTGGTGGTCGACGGCTACAACGTGATCCACTGCACGCCGCGCTACGAAAAGCTCGTCTACGACCATTCCGACGATCCGTATTCCAGCGACGTCCACGATATGGCGCGCACCGCCCTCATCAACGACGTCGCCGCCTTTGCCCAGGGCCGCTACGAGGCTGTGATCGTGTTTGATGGCGCGGGCAATATCTCCAGCGAGCGCCCCAACCTGCCGGCCCGCGGCGTGCGCATCGAGTTTTCGCCGACGGGCGTCTCTGCCGATACCGTGGTACAGAAGCTCTGCATCGAGGCGCGCGAGGAAGGCCGCGCGTGCTCCGTGGTGTCGAGCGACGGCACGATCCAGGCCGTCGTCATGGGCAAGGGTGTTACGCGCATCTCGAGCCGCATGCTGGTGGACGAGATCAAACAGATCGACAACGACGTGCACGAGGCCGAGGAAGCCCCGCAGATCAAGATGACCCTGGGCAGCCGCCTGAGCCCCGAGGCCCTGGCCAAGCTCAAGGCCCTGCGCGGGAGGTAGAGGAGTTGGCGGGGCGATGCTGTCTCGCTAACTCCATTCAGCGATGTCGATCATTCTTTTGAGGCGCCACGTTAGCGCCTCTTTTAGATAAGGCAGTCTCGCTGTTAGAGCATCGTTTTTAGACAGAATCTCGATCGCCTCGTCGACAAAGCCTTCGAGTTTGTCTCCATCGAACCAGTCCATGTCCTCGACGAGCAGCATTTGTTTGGCGGGGCTTGAATGAAACTGCGCGCTGGTAAAACTGTGCCCTCCTGCCCGAAGCTCCTCAAGAGAAATATTGCACCAGAGCGATGAGCCCGAATCGAAGATGGGGGCAGGTCTGCAAGCTAGCGTATTGACGTTTCGCACAAGGCCAAAGTTACGCCAATGACGGTCATAGTTGGCGATGATGTCGTCGCATACGATCATGCGGTCCAGGGCATCCTTGACGCCTGTTACCCCGAGTTTCTCGCAGTTTGCTACATATCGCTCGTAGTCGGTTAGTCTTTCATCTGCGTTTGCGTACTGATTTACATAGAACGCAGGGACATACTCTTCTTCATCAGTTAAGAAGACATCGCATATGCTCAGGGCGGAAGTGCCCGTGCCCTCGAGCGAGTAAGGCACATAATCGCAGGCGTTTAGGATGCGACGATGGAGCGCGGTCGCTACCAGCTCGTTATATGGTTCTTGGTTCAGGTGCGCTCCTGCCTTATGCAGAATTCGACGCCTGCCCTCGCATGTCCAATACTTCTGAAGGGTGCCGTCCGAGGTGTTATCGGGCTTTGCGGTGGCTGCTTTGCCCTCTGGGGCGAAGGGTGCGATGGACAGAGAGACGTCGTCAAAAGCATTATTGAAGAAGTTAATATCCTCCCACGCGAGACCGGAATCTTGGGGTCTAATCCAATACTGGTCGGATAGGGAGAGGCCGAGATTTCGCTGGATGAGTTCGTCGGGAACATCGACTGCTGCTTCTGCCAACAGGGAGGCTAGCCCAATGCGTGCGAGCGGGATACCGCGGCCGCGCCACCAGATGCGGAAGGAGTCGAGCGATATGGGGCTATTAGGGTCAAATACTCCAATGGGGGCGTGGGCGTAATCGATGCCGGCGCCGATGTGGGTAAAGTCTTTTCGCGATGTGCTGTAGACCAGCTGGGCGACTTCGTGCGTGCGGTTCATGAGGGTAAACGTAATCTCGCTTTTTCCATGGCCTCGACGGGGGCGTCCCCCCGTTTTGGTCACGGAGCGGAGTCGTGCGTTGACGCTGTCTTTGTCGATGAGCCATACACCAGAAGCCTTGCGTGCCTCAAGTGCTCCGTTTTTTATGAGCTCTTGCACCCTGCGCGGGGTGATGTCGAGTAGCTCTGCAGCTTCCTTCGTGGTCAACATCGCGAAACCCTTCGCCAGAACGAATAGTTTTATCTATTCTATTGTAATTAAAACTATTCGTTCTGACGAATAGTTTTAAGATGTGGTCGGTCAAAGGGCCTGTTGCGCCCCGTCCGTAATTCCTTTATTCTTAATTGGCTTCGCGCGAAAGCGCCAAGTGTGCCAGTGTGGCGCAACGGTAGCGCAACTGATTTGTAATCAGTGGGTTGCAGGTTCGATTCCTGTCACTGGCTCCATGAAAGTTTCGGGCTTTGTTCTTTGTGGGACAGGGCCCGTTTCTATTTAGGTGGTGCGCCATCGGGTTAGCGCCCATCCCGTTTTTGGTTTGTCTCGTCCTCCAGTTTGTCTAAATCTGTAACACCAAGACCGATATTTGGCATCTAACTGTTACAGATTGAGATGAAACTTAGGGTGTTTTAGGAATATCTTGATCTGTAACATGTAGAAGCGGAATAGGCCTCTTGCTGTTACAGATTTAGACAAGGGCGGGTGCGGACCTGGATGTCCTGCTCGAGCGTGGATTTCTGGACACGCGAGCGAAGAAAATCTCCCGACCGGAGAACGAGCGTGGATAATTAACTTGGATAGGGAGCTAAGGTAAACACCGATTGTCTATCGACGGCTTTAGAAACAACGACCCCGATTTCATTGTGGAATCGGGGTCGTTTGTGCCTCAGGAATCCGAATGGATTAATCGAGCTCCTAAGGGACTTCTTGGGTTCTTGCTAATGGTCTGCCGAGGATGTCCCCAATGCAAACAGCGGGCATCTACTCAATATAGCTGGGGTTCTTCTTGATGATCACGCGTGCAGCGATGAAGGAGACGACGATGGCGATGATGGCGACAACGCATGCCAGCACGAAGTTGCCCATGGATCCATCGGGAGCGATAAAGATGAGTGCCGAAAGAAGGCCGGGGCATGCTCCCGCAACATATTCTTTCAGAACAAAGATGCCTGCAGGGAGTCCAGCGCAGAGCGCGCCGATTGCCGTGCCGACAAGCAGGCGGGGACGCTCGATGAGGCAACCGTAGAACGCGGGCTCGGTTACGCCACAGAGTGCGGTGACGGCAACCGTGGTGACCATACCCCTCTTCTCCTTGTTTCCCTTCATGGCAGTTGCCAAGGCGAGACTCGTGCCGCCAATGCAGAGGTTTGAGATGAAGCCAAAGATGATGGGCGCCCAGCCGAGCTGCGCCAGGCTTGTAACTTCGATCGCAATGTAGGCCTTATCAAGACCGAGCATGACAAAATAGGGGTTAAGGGCTGCAAGGATTGGAGTAGCGATAAATGCCACGTTATCCATGAGCCACGTGACGGCATCACTCAGCGCGTAGCCCATCATGCTGCCGGCGGGGCCGAGGATAATCAGCTCAACAGGCACGACGATGAACATGGTGAGCAGCGGCTTCAAGAACAGTTTGGTAACGTCGGGGATGATTTTCTGAAGACCGCGATCAACAAAGTACATGAACACAACGCCCAGTACGATTGGCACCACCGTGCTCGAGTAGTCATTCGTCGGGATGGGGATGCCAAGAAAGTCGAGGCCCTCAGCACCGCTAATAGACGAGCTAATCATGATTGCGCCCAGCAGCGCGCCCATGATAGGCTGCATCTTCATGACGGCAGCGAGCTGATAGCCGAGGTAAACGGGCAGGAAGCTAAATGAGGCGCTGAAGATCGCCAGCAGAACCTGGGCAGTTCCGCTATCGGTGCTCAATCCACAATAATTGACCAGGAGATTCTTAATCGAAAGAATGAGTCCACCAACGATGAGCGCTGGGACGATGGGCATGAATACCTGTGCGGAGACATTTCCGAATTTCTCAACCAGGCTCATGGCAGTGTTGCCGCTTTTGATGCCCTCTGCAAGATCCTTGGCGGTTTGGGCATCGTCGGCAACCGTGCCACCGCCGACTTCGATTCCAGTGAAATCGAGGAAGTCGTTGTAGGCCTCGGTGACGTTGGGGCCGATGATCACCTGAAGCTGGCCACCGCTGACTACTGCCCCGAGCGCCTGATCGGCCGATTTGGCGAGCTGGAGATCGATGGTCGAGGTGTCTCGTGCGTCGATGCGAAGGCGCGTCGCACAATGAGTTACCGATGTAATGTTCTCTTTGCCGCCAACAGCCTTTAGGACTGTTTCGGACATTGCCTGATATTTCATCTCTTTCTCCTAACCTTCCTGCTCCTGATACTTCGAGATAAGGTCTCGGTACCAATACCAGCTCTTTTTGGGGGTGCGCTCCAGATTGTTCTCGAAGTCGATATGGACAAGTCCGTATCGTTTTTCGTAGCCGTTGATCCAGCTATACAGATCCATCGTCGACCAGAGGTAGTAGCCCTCAACGCGCGCGCCGTCGCGCTTAGCCCTCATCATGTGCTCGATGAACTGGCCCAGAAGCTCGATGCGGTCATCATCGTGGATCATTCCGTCTGCGTCTGGTTGCTCGTAGGCGCCATGACCGTTTTCCGTAATAAAGATACGGGGCGCATCATAGCGCTTGTGGATATCCATGATTGTTGAATACATGCAGCTCGGGAGTATTTCGCGACCCCATTTATTTCGGGGGACATTGTTGTCGCGGGCGCTTTCGAACAAGGGCGCGATGCATTTTCCTTCGACCTTTTTGCTTGCACCGCCCTTGTTGTTTGCCGAAACGGCAAGCTCTCCGCCGTGCCAGTCGGTTACATACTCTCGGCAATACACGTTGAGTCCAATAAAATCGACTTTACCGTCTCTGAATTCTTCTACGTCATTTGGGGATCGATAGAGCGAGACGCCAAGTTTTTCAAGGATTTCGTCCATTTCTGGCGGCAGTTGACCCTGAAGCGCTGGTGCCAGAATCATGCGATTGGCGAAAAAGTCTGCGTATCGAAATACGTCATCAGGGTGCTCGGTTGCCGGGTCGAGTTCGACAACGCCGCCATCGTGGACGGCGCCGATGATGCCGTCGTAGCCCATTTGACGATATGCTCGGACTGCGAGTGCGCTTGCGCGCATCAGGTTGTATTGAAACTGCATGTACGACTGAACGTCGAGCGATCGATTGGGGGGATAGTTGCCCAACATGTTTACGCAGTAGCTGTAGAAATGCGGCTCGTTAACGGTAGCCCAGATTTTGACGCGGTCTCCAAAGCGCTCAAAGCAAATCTTGGCGTATTTGCAGAACCACTCTGCCATGTCGTTGTTCAGCCATCCGCCTTTGCAAGCAAGCGTGAATGGCAGATCGTAATGGAACAGCGTAACGTTGGGCTCTATGCCATTTTCGAGGCAGCAATCAATGACTCGATTATAAAAATCGATACCCTCTTCATTCACTTCGCCGATACCCGTGGGGATGATTCGACTCCATGAAAGAGAGAAGCGATAGGTGTTTTGTCCGCCTTCTTTCATCATGCAGATATCTTCTTCATAGCGATGGTAGAAGTCGCAAGATACATCACCGTCAACATGGTTGATGTTCTTATTGCTTGTGTGGTTAAAGAAATCCCACTCGCCGAGGCCTTTGCCGTCTTCGTTCCAGGCACCCTCGCACTGATAAGACGCCGTGGCGGAACCCCAGAGAAACGGCATGTTGTTCACGTTGCCCATGAATCCCCTTTCCATCATTCAACACGGTGGATACGTGTGACGGAATTACGATTAAGATGACGTCAACTGATTTGAATCATAGGAGAACGACCAAAGCTGTTTGATTCAATAAATGAACCATAATATCGAGGAGAGCGGAAAGAGGGATCACGTGAATATCAATGACTTCGATGTGCTCAATCGCATTAGCTCCATCATCAACAGCGAGTTTGGGTCAAACGATGCCGCCATCGCTCGATATCTCATCGCTCACATTAGGCGTTCGAGCGAAATCAATGTTGCCGCAATAACCCGCGATGCATTCGTGACCCGTTCCGCTGTTCGTCGTTTCTGCAATCGATTGGGCTACCAGTCTCTTAGCGATTTGAAAGAATCATTTACTCAATCAGTCTTTCCAAGCGACTTAAGCCATCGAGAGGAGGAATTTGGCTACGAGGAGTACAGGGCAGAGCTCGACGTTCGCATGATCGAGATGTTCGCTGAGGTCGAAAGCGGCGTGTCCGATATCGCTATTAAGCACCTTGCCGACGAAATTGATGGCCATAAAAACGTTGAAATCTGGTGCACCAATAATGTGAGCGCCAATCTCGTACGATTTCAGCAGGAAATGTTTTATGCGGGCAAGATAGTTCGCATAGTTGCTGGGGCTAACGTCGCGGAATTGAAAAACATGGGAGACGCTTCGCAGTCATTGATAATTCTCGTATCGGTCTCCGGGCTATTTGTGTCACAGGCGCGTGAGTATCTTGAGTGCCGTTCGGGCAGGAAGATTCTAATTACTGCGTTTAGCAACGATGACAAATCGAGGTCTTTTGACCGTGTATATCGTCTTGGTAATGCAGGAAACGGAATTGACCGACTCGGCGTTTATTCGAAATACGCCATGACTTATTTCTTCGACTTGCTATCGTCGTGTTACTTGAGTCGCTACCCCTGCACCAAGGGGGAGCCGCTCTATGGGTCTACTTTGGCCTGGCCCGAGTAGTTGCGGCTCTTTAGTTCTCCCGCCTGGAGAATGAGCGTGGATAATCTGCCGCTTTGGCCTTAGGGCCGCGCTAAAAGTGGGAGATTATCCACGCTCGATCGTGTCGTGGAAGCCCGATCGTGACCTATGTAATAGTGCAAGAGAGCCGTTATCGAAGGTCGACACCGCAAGCGTACTCCATCATGCCAAAGTGTTCCCTTGGGAAATGTCACCAGCGTAGCGAAATCCACCGTCCTTCATATCTAAACTCAACAAAACCGCAGGTCGAAGGTATATAGATACGCCCGGCACCGTGTATCTAGAGGTTTTCGTTGACAGCCCCCAAGGTTGCATCGTATTATCTTTTTCGTTCGCGGGGGCGGCGGTCCAAAAGACCAAAGAACCTGCGGATACTTGAACGATTGGGAGTTTGCCCGAGTGGTTAATGGGGACGGGCTGTAAACCCGTTGGCTCTGCCTACATAGGTTCGAATCCTATAGCTCCCACCCGTCAAGTGCCTGTATAGCTCAGTCGGTAGAGCACTTCGTTGGTAACGAAGAGGTCACCAGTTCAAGTCTGGTTGCAGGCTCCATCCGGCGGTGTAGCTCAGTTGGTTAGAGCACACGGTTCATACCCGTGGCGTCACTGGTTCGAATCCAGTCACCGCTACCATAGGTAACACGGTGGCTTCTCGATAGTATGTTGAGAGGCCACTATGGTATAAAGGCAAAGTCCCGTCCGGGGACGACCTGTTTAGAGGAGGGCTTTATGGCCAAAGAGAAGTTTGAGCGCACTAAGCCGCATGTTAACATCGGCACCATCGGTCACGTCGACCACGGCAAGACCACGCTGACCGCCGCCATCACCAAGGTTCTCTCTGAGACCGAGGGCTGCAAGGCTGACTTCACTGCGTTCGAGAACATCGACAAGGCTCCCGAGGAGCGCGAGCGCGGCATTACGATTTCCGTCTCCCACGTCGAGTACGAGACTGCTGCCCGTCACTACGCTCACGTTGACTGCCCGGGCCACGCTGACTACGTCAAGAACATGATCTCCGGTGCTGCTCAGATGGACGGCGCTATCCTGGTCATCG
>CABQMC010000072.1 GCA_902465115.1 uncultured Collinsella sp. | reverse complement strand
CATTTGCGAGCTTTGCCGTTATCTACGCTCGGAACTTTGGATACGTCAGTAGCACGAGCGCGACGCTCACGCCCAGCTGTATGAGAATCTGGCGCACGTCGCCGACGCCTCCAAGCGCCATGATAGGCAGCAAGGTAACGAGCATCGACGTGGCTTTTGCCCGCCTACTCCCCGCAGCCGCTCTCGATTAGCGCCACGAGGGCATCGACGGCGGCCGCCTCGTCGGCGCCGTCGGCTGCAATCTCAATCTCGCAACCACAGGCCATTCCCAGGCTCATAACCATCAGGATCGACTTGGCGTCTTTGGCGTCTCCGCCCACCTTACCAACGGTGATCGAGCTCTCGTACTTGCTCGCCTCCTGCACAAACAGCGATGCAGGGCGCGCGTGGATGCCGCTCGGATTCTTGACGACCGTCGTCTTGGAAACCATCTCTACTCCTTACTCCACCACGATGTTATCGGTTGCGGTGTCGGCGCCGTTGCTGGCGATGAGTTTCTTGTAGTAGAAATAGGACTTCTTTCGCCCCAACGCCATGCTTCCATTGCCAAAATCGTCAACATCGACCGAAACAAAGCCGTATCGTTTGCTTACCTCGGAAGTTCCGGAACTTACCAGATCAATCGGACCCCACCACGCATAACCAAATACATCCACACCATCCTTAATTGCTTCAGCGAGCTGCTCGACATGGCGCTTCATATAGTCGATACGATAGTCGTCCTCGACATATCCATTCTCGTCGAGCTCATCTATGGCTCCAAGACCGTTCTCAGAGATAAAAATAGGCAAATGGTAACGATCGTAAATATGATTAAGAGTGATACGGAAACCAATGGGGTCGATAGGCCATCCCCATTCCGACGCCTCAAGATAGGGATTTTTAATTGCCGTAACCAAAGAGCCCGAGGGCTTGGGGACCGGCTCACCCTTATAGCGCATGATGTAGGTCATGTAGTAACTGATCGTTACGAAATCGACAGTACCCGACTTGAGCACCCCAGCATCACCCGGCTGCATATCAATATGAATATCGTTCTCATCAAAGAAACGATCCATGTAATACGGGTATTCGCCTTTAGCCTGGACGTCACTGTAGAACCAGTTGAAGTGGTCTTCGAACAGAACCTGGAGCTGATCTTCGGGCTTGGGGGTCTCAGCATAGTTCTCGAGTCGGCAGAGCATGTTTCCGATCTTTGCATCCGGATCAATTTCGTGGCACTTCATAACGGCCTTGGCGCTCGCAACAAATTGATTATGGGAAACCTGATACTTAAGCTCCCAATTGTCGCGATACGGATTCTCCGGAGTCTTAGAATCCTCTTCGCTCATAATGACGCCACTGCAGGTGAAAGGATTGGTAAGAACATTGTTGATTTCGTTGAACGTAAGCCAGTATTTAACTTTCCCCTTGTAACGCCTAAAGCAAGTCTCCGCATAACGCTCAAATGCTTCGACAGTGTGGCGGCTTTTGAAACCACCGTATGCTTCGGCAAGATGAAGCGGGGTATCGAAGTGGCACAGCGTCACCATTGGCTCCATACCGAGCTTGTGGCATTCATCAAACACGCGGTCATAAAAAGCCAAACCGACCTCGTTTGGCTGAGCATCGTCACCGTTGGGGAAAATGCGGCTCCAGCTGATCGACATGCGGAAAACCTTAAATCCCATACCCGCAATCTCGGCCAGTTGCTCCTTATAGCGATGATAAAAATCGATTCCCCGACGCTTGGGAAGATTGTATTGCTCGGGATGTAGCTTCATTTGCTCCAACATCTCGGCGGTAACGGAATTATGCGGGAGAGGCTGACCTTCATATCCACGATTCGCCTCGCGAGAAATAAACGGAGCGAAATCAGAGGTTGCAAGCCCGCGACCCCCCTCATCAAACGCACCCTCAATCTGATTTGCAGCCGTTGCTCCTCCCCAGAGGAAGCCATCAGGAAATGCGCTCTGCTTCTTAACAGTATCCATAAATCTAGTTCCTTAAAGATGGAGTTCTTAAAAATAGAGGGAGACCTTTGTCGCAATCTCCCTCGCGTCAACCAATTGGAAGATTCGAATTACTGACCGGCGCGGATAGCCAGTGCGCGCACAATCGGCATCATCTTTTTAACCATATGAAGTTCAGCACTAATGGTCATGAGAGTGTCCTGAGCATGCGTAAAAAGCAACGAGTACTCGACTTCCTCACCTGCCGCTTGGGCTTGAATCGTGGCAGTCTGCACTTTATGCGCGGTCAGAATCTTTGCATCCGCTTGGGCAAGGTGCTCCTCTGCCGCATCAAAATCAAACTCCGCCAAGCTATCCAACGCCTGGTCAATACAAGTCCTACCGTCACCAGTATTTAAAATGACTTCCATAGCCACAGCGCTGATGTCAATTGCGTCACTCATCGTTCGCTCCCGTCGTTGTAGAATCTGCAGCTGCCAGCACAACTTTTTCGGATGGACCATTCTCAGAAGCAGTCTCGGAAATGTTTGCAGCCTTCCTTGCCTCACGAGCGACACGTTTTGCCGCCTTCTTCGCAGCGCGCTCAGCCTCGCTTTTCTGCTCGTCCTCTGCGGCATGTTTGTCGAAAACCTTAAAGAAGGGATACCAAATGATTGCCGCAAGAATCAGGTTCACCACGACAAGCACCACGTTGCGAAAATCTCCGTTGGAAAGGAAGTAAGCCGAAACCGCGTTGGGAAGGAAGTTCATCGCAAACATCTGGGTATGGAGACTTGCCCAGTCGAACTGCAGCCACAGATAGGCATTTGCGGGCAGAATGATAGCTTGAAGAATAACCGGGATGAACAGATAGGGATTATTAACGATAGTGGAAAAAACCAGAGGCTCATTGATATTAAAGAGGGACGGCACGAACGTCGCCTTACCGAGCGTGCGGTTCTTTTTGGATTTCGAGAACAGCATCATAAACGCCAGAGGCAAAGTGTTGAGCTCTCCGCCAATCATGTAGTAGCGCGAAAGGCCATACGCATTGATGTTGGTCGGCGTAGCCCCCGCGGCAACTGCAGCCATATTCTCAGCCATACCACCCTGGGTGATCGGAAGCGTCACCGAAATAAACGCCCAGCCCGAAACACCAAAGAAGTAGAACACGTCCATCACCAAAGCCATAAACACAACGCCGGGGAGAGACTGGCCAAAACTGGTAACGGGTGAAAGAATCAGCGCAATTACGGTAAAGACATCAATTCGAACAAGAAACGTCAGCAGAAACGCAATTGTAAGGCTCAGCAAAATTGGGATAATGCTGTCGAACCAGCTTTTAACAAAATCAGGGATAACCGATTCTTCACCGAAGAAGCTATGATGCGCTGCGAACTTGTAGATTGCACCGACCGTGATACCCACTGCCATAGCCGCAAACATGCCGCTCGAGCCGAACTTCCACATCTCGAAGGCCATGCCCTCATCGACCGTCTGGGGATTCATGCACAGCATAAAAGCGCCGACGCCGGTAAAGCCAGCGATCAGGGCCCTACCTTTATCGTCCTCCTTGACACAGACGCTGTGAGGAATGATAAAAGCGATGAACATTCCTACGAGACCAAACGAGTAGGTATTAAGCGCTGACAGGTCAGGTAGAGCGGGCACAAAATTACGAACCACATTAAAAAGGCTCGGAATTGCCGAGACCATTGTAAACGGAACGATATACAAAACGGCATTGGCAACGATTCCAAACCAATAGCTCGACGTAAGCTTATTGACAACGGGGACAACGTTCTTTTCGATGCTCCCTTGGACTTTTTCCATCACATTAGACATATCAAGCACACCCTATTCGCCATCAAAATCTATGTCGAGAAGATCGTAGGCATCTTCGAGAATCCCCTCGCCATCAAGCGACGCATAATAATCAGGGTCGATTGACATTACCTTTACACCGTAAGGCTCAAGCATTTTTTGCGTCGCCGGAACCTCGGCGGCAAAATGCGGCCCCAAGAGGAGGGCATCGATCTTATCGGCATAGTCCATAATTTCAGATTTGCTGACCGCATTGATGGTGCAGTCAAGGCCCTTGGACTTTGCGACCCTGCGCATGCCCGCCGCCATAAAGCCGGTCGAGGCACCGATGCCGCAAGCGAGGAGAATACGGACGGTGCCGTTCTCGTCTGCCATGGGGTACTCCTTTCCCAATAAGCGGGCCCAAGGCAGCTCCGATGCCGCCGCAGTCCCCGCCATGTTCTTGAGCGTCCGTGTCGACCCGGCCGCCCTTGACCGTGACCGCACTATACGCGGCAGAGGGTTCTTGCCGCCAACCGTCTTTTTGCCGCATGGCGGCAAGGCGGCAGATTTTCCACTTGCGCGGCAAGCCGGGCGGTTTTCCGCTTGGGCGGCAAATTGAAAAAGACGCCCCGTCTTTCCCTGAGATACCATGGGGCGGTACACCCTATCTGCCGATCATCTCTGGGAGAAAACCATGTCGAGCGCCAAGCAGAACCGCATCAACCGCATGATCAATGTGCTCGAAAACAGCAGCTCCTGGATATCTTCCTCTATGCTCGCCAGCTTGTTGGGCGCAAGCGAGCGCAGCATCCGCAACTATGTTGCCGAGGTCAACGAGGCCGGTACACGACATATCGAATCATCTAAAGAGGGGTATCGTCTTGCTGCAACAACGTCGGCCGCCGGCAATGCCCCGGCCTCCCTCCTCGGCAACGCCGATATCGTCCCCGCTGGCAGCGATTCGCGGCGCGACTTCACCATCTCGCGCCTTGTGAACGCGCGCGACGGACTCTCCGTCTTCGATGTGTCCGACGAGCTCTTTATCAGCGAAAGCACGTTTCAGAGTTCCGTGATGCCGCAGGCGCGGGCGCTCGTGCGACAGTTTGACCTCAATATCGAGACACATGACTACCGCATGACGCTCACGGGGCGTGAGGCCGACAAGCGCAAACTTCTCGGCCACATAGCCACGCACAACTCCTATGGCTACTTCACCTCGACCAAGACGCTCGAGAACATGTTTCCCGGCTTTGATGTGCAAGGAATCCTCTCGAGCCTGGTCGAGATTTGTCAGCGCTCGGACCTGTTTATCAACAACTACGCGTTCTCCAACCTGCTCATGCACCTGCTGGTGATCATTATCAGGCTCACCTCGAACAACGAGCTCAGCGAGGTGGACGGCCCCATCGACGGAGACGGCCTGGTGGCGCAGCTTGGGCAGCGTGAGCAGATTGTGCGCTGCGCCCAGTGCATCGCCGCCTACTTTGAGAAGGAGTTTGGCTGCGCCGTCCCGCGTGCCGATTTTCAGCAGATCCTGCTGCTTCTGGCGCTTTCCGTCGAGCGCTGCGATTTTGGCGACCTCAACCGCGAGAAGCTCGCAAGCATCATCGACCGCGATTTTATGGACATGGTCCTGGGGATTCTCGACGAGTGTGGCGAGCGCTACAACCTGCCGCGCTTTATCGACGAGCCTATGCGCTTGCAGCTCGTCCTGCATATGTTTAACGCCTACCAGCGCGCCGTCTACCACGTAAGCTACCCCAACCCGCTCGCCGCGCAAATCAAAAGCGAACACGCACCGGTCTACGACATGGCGGTCTATATCGCCCACCGTTTCTCGACCGCCATGAATGTTGAGGTAGGCGAGAACGAAATCGCGTTTATCGCCTTTCACATCGGCGCCTACTTTGAGAAGTTCTCTGCGCCCGACGGTGCCATCACCTGCACGGTGATTATCGAGGAGTATCACGATTTTGCACGCAGGCTCGTCGACGACCTCAAGTCCGAGTTTGGCGACGACATAAGTGTTGTTGCCGTGATGAGCTGTGATGGCTACCTGGCCGATCCTCCCGAGAGCGATGTGGTGATTGCAACGATCGACGTGCCGGTTTGCGGCGGCAGCACCAAGATCTTGATTGGGCCAATCCTCACTAAGCAAAACGTGCGAAAGATCCGCGACCGGCTTTGCGCTATCCAAGAGCAACGGCGGCGCCTCTATGCCCAGGGCCTTTTGGGGCGCCTGCTACAGCCGGGGCTGTTTATGCGCAACGTAGACGCAAACGACGCCACAAGCTGCATCGACCGAATGGGAGAGCTTTTGGCCGCTCAGGGGCTCGCAACGCCCGAGTATATCGCTGACGTGCATCTGCGCGAGAGTGTCTCGTCGACGGCGTTTACCGACAGCCTTGCCATGCCTCACGCGATCTCGGTATATCCCGAGCGCTCGTTTATCGCCGTGGCCCACAATGACGCCTCGATTCCCTGGGGACGCCACGACGTGCGGTTTGTGCTGCTTATAGGCATCGCGCAGGAAGACATGGGGCTCTTTAGAGATGTGCTCGACCTGATTATCGAGGTGTTCTCCTCGGTAGAGACAACGATGAGGCTCATGCAGACCGACACGTTCGAGGAGTTTCTGGCTGCGCTTACGCATGATATCGGGTAGAGGGCTCGACCCGCATTCTCGACATGCTCGTGGGAAAGCAGCTGTCGAGAATTTGCTAGGGCGGAATCGCATGATTGGCGCGATGTCACCTGATATCCCTGGAGATGTTCAGATTCCAAGCACGCCCAACGCATAAGCCCAGTATTATGAGGTGCGTTTTAAACCCAACGACGGGAGCTTTCATGGCAGCAGCCTTTTCCCATGTGATCTTTGATCTGGACGGCACCATCCTCAACACGCTCGAGGACCTGGCGGCCGCCGGCAACTATACCTGCGAGACGCACGGCTGGCCTACGTTTGCCGTCGACGAGTACCGCTACAAGGTGGGAAACGGCATGCTCAAGCTGGTTGAGCGCTTTATGCCCGCCGAGTACGCGGGCGACGGCCGCATGTTTGAGCAGACGCTTGCCGAGTTTAGGGCTTACTACGGCGATCACAAGGAGGACCACACTGCCCCCTATGCCGGCACGATCGAGATGCTCGACCGTCTGCGCGCCGCGGGCGTGCAGCTTGCCGTGCTCACCAACAAGGACCACATCTCGGCGGCTCCGCTTATCGAGAAGTATTTTGGTTCCGAGCGTTTTGCGCTGGTACAGGGCCGTGTCGATGCGTTTCCGCCCAAGCCCGAAGCACCCGTCACGCTGCATGTGATGGAGGAGCTGGGCGCCGATCCGGCAACCACGCTCTATGTGGGCGATTCCAATGTCGATATCCTAACCGGCCACAACGCCGGCCTTAAGAGCGCGGGCGTCAGCTGGGGTTTCCGCGGCCGCGCAGAGCTCGAAGCAGCCGGCGCCGACTACGTAGTGGACACCCAGGCAGAGCTCACGGCGCTGGTACTGGGCGAGTAACGAGCGACACTGCTTAACGCAGCTGCGACAATTCTTCCGCGCGGAAAGCGCATCCCGTTTTGGAGCTCCGGAATGGGATGCGCTTTCCGTTTGAGGCGCATCAGGGAAACCGCATCCCGTTTCAGAGCAATATTCCGGGTCGCACTTTCCGCAACCCACCCCATCCGGAAAATGCGACCCACTATTCGGCCAAAAACCGGGTCGCGGTTTCCCAAGCACTCGATGCAACGCTGGCACAAGGAATGTCCCCAACTGCCGGCAGAAAAGGAACGTCCCCAGCTGCCGCCTGGTCATTTAAGAACGTCCCCAACGACTACCCCAACAATGGCAACACCGCAGGTAGAGGACTGACAGCGAGCGGGCACCAGAGCGAACAAATTGGCATGAAAAGAGGACGGCATAGACCTTCTGGTCATGCC
>CABQMC010000071.1 GCA_902465115.1 uncultured Collinsella sp. | reverse complement strand
AAGAGATCGGGGCTGACGCGCTCGAGAACTCTCCTTGGTATCTGCTCGCCCGCACGATTCTGCTGTTCAAAACAAACAAGATGCGCCCGGCGACACGCGCGCTGCGTGAGTTTGCCAACCGTTGCGAGGGCGGTGCGTTCTTCTTACTGAACCCCATGTACCAGACACCGTACCTTCCCTGCCGGCCCGAGCCACACGATCCCTGGGATCTTTCGCACCAGGCCGTTTGGGAAGCGGACGGTATTATCTCGGACACTCCCGACTTTGCCCCCTGGGCCAATGCCTGCGAAGACGTATCGCAGCTTGCCCAGGAATTTGCGCGCCGCTACGGCTTTTAGCGACGCGATCGCCCCGACCATGTCATCTATGTTAGGAACGGTTTCATGAACCTCCGCTCATCTCTTGCCTGCACCTCGAGCGATATCGCTCGCTGGGGGCTGCGCTCCGTCCTTAAGCGTCAGGGCGGCGTACTCCCCGGCCGCATCGCCATGAAGATCGACCCCGAGCTGCTGAGCGACCTCGCCGGCCTTGTCGACCGCAGCGTGGTGATCACCGGCACTAATGGCAAGACCACCACCTCCAACCTCATCGCCGACGCCGTTGCCGCCAGCGGCGCTACCGTAGTGTGCAACCGTGCCGGCAACAATATGGAGCCCGGTGTGGTGGGTGCTCTGCTCGAGGCCCGCAGTGGCCTTAAGCACACTGACAGCGGCAAGCGCGTGGGCGTTTTTGAATGCGATGAGCTCTACACCGTGCGCGTCCTGCCCAAGCTCAAGCCGACGTACTTTGTGCTGCTCAACCTGTTCCGCGACCAGCTAGACCGCTACGGCGAGATCGACCATACCCAAGACGTCATCGCCCATGCGTTGGAGCTCTCTCCGACAACAACGCTCATCTACAACGCCGACGATCCGCTGTGCGCCTCGATTGCCGCGCGCGTTCCCAACGCGAGCATTGCCTTTGGTATCGACGGCGCCACCAACACCGAGTCCGACCGTATTAGCGACTCACGTTTTTGCTCACAGTGCAACGCGCCGCTAGAGTATGACTACGTGCAATACGGCCAGCTCGGCGCCTACCATTGCCCCTCGTGCGGTTGGGCACGCCCTGCGCTTGTCCGTCGCGTGACGGGCGTGGAGCTCGGCTGCGACGGCTACGGCTTTGACCTGGTCTTTGGATCTGCGCCCGACGCGGCTGCCGCACACATCGCCACACGCTACAACGGCCTGTACATGGTCTACAACGTTGCCGCCGCCTTCTTTGCCGCGCACGAGTTGGGCGTGGATACGGCGCTTCTACAGCCTACGCTCGATGCCTATGTGCCCGCTGGCGGACGCATGGGCCGCTGGGATATCGCCGGCCGCACCGTCGAGGCCAACCTGGCTAAGAATCCCGTAGGCTTCGATCGACAAATCCAGTCCATCAAGACGGCAGGCGGCAGGCTCTGCGCTTTCTTCCTTAACGACAACGATGCCGACGGCCACGATGTATCGTGGATCTACGACGTCGACTTTGAGCGCATCGCCGACGCGCCGGGTCTTGTCGCCTTTGCCGGAGGCACGCGCGCGCACGACATGCAGGTGCGCCTCAAGTACGCCGGCATCGATGCCGCGATTATCTCGGACGTCGCGCAGGCAATTGGCGCCGTGGCAGACGAGGCCGCCGATGACACCTTCTACGCCGTCGCCAACTACACGGCCTTCCCGCCGCTGGTCAAGGAGCTCGACGGACTGAAGGGCGCCACTTCCGACGCTGTTGCCGGGCGCGCCGTAGCCCGTGCCGACGGCAGCGCTCTTCCTGTCGGCATCGCACCAGTCGAGCTTTCGCGCCCGCTGCGCATCGTCTACCTGTATCCCGATGCCCTTAACCTCTACGGCGACGGCGGCAATGTTATCGCGCTCGAGCGCCGCTGCGCCTGGCGTGGCATTCCCGCGCGTGTAGACGAGGTCCGTATGGGCGAAATGCTTGATCTGACCGATGCCGATATCCTCATGATGGGTGGCGGCTCCGACCGCGACCAGCTAGCCGTGGCACACGAGTTGCTCGCCCAAAAAGACAAGGTCGCGGCCTATGTTGAGGACGGCGGCACACTGCTTGCCATCTGTGGCAGCTATCAGCTGCTCGGCCGTTCGTACTACATGGGCGACGATCGCATTGAGGGCCTGGGCGTCATTGCCGCCGAAACCGTACGTGGCTCCGATCGCCTGATCGGCAACGTAGCCGTCAAAACCGATCTGGCACCTGAGCCCTTTGTGGGATTCGAGAACCATGGAGGTCGCACCCTGCTCGACGCGGAGGCAACGCCGCTCGGAACGTCCGTCGTCACGGGTACCGGCAACAACGGCGACGATGGCTTTGAGGGTCTCATCTACAAGGGCGTCATCGGCACGTACCTGCACGGACCGGCACTGCCCAAGAACCCCGAACTCGCCGACTGGCTCATTACCCACGCTCTCGAGCGGCGTGGCGATGCCGCCGCCCTGCTGCCGCTCAAACCCCTCGATGACACCTACGAGCACGCCGCCCATGACGCCGCCATGAAGCTCCTCCCCTAGCACCCCACCACCAAAAAGGGGACAGGCACCTTTGTGGTGGTTTTTCAGTTTGCCAACGATATGTGAACGGCTAAAAAAGTCTGCTATACTCTTTCCCGCTGTCCCCATCGTCTAGCGGCCAAGGACGCCACCCTTTCAAGGTGGATATCGCGGGTTCGAATCCCGCTGGGGGCACCATTTGAAACGAGAAGCCCGTTACCCTCGCGGTGGCGGGCTTTTTGATACCCATGTGCCGGGATTCGAACCCGACAGGGTGCGGATCCCGGCATCATCGCAAGGCCTGTGGACAAAAAATAGCAAATATGAGTACTGTTTCCATTTTAGTAACAGCGATTTCATGCCTTTAGAAGTCGATTTAGCCGTCAGGCGTCCTACGGCGGAAGAATTGCAGACGTTTATCGGCTAAGTACTTGGACATATGTTGCGTAACACTACATATTTTGCAAATAAATAATGTTACAGGACTTGTGACAGTACTCATATTTGACGTTTTTTGCCCACGGCCCCTTATTACGTGGGCGAATCAGTTGCAAAACGGACTCCTAAACGTCCTTCGCAAACAAAAACCGGGGCCCGCGCGATGCGGACCCCGGCTCAATACCGTGACGATATGTCAGTTACGTTCTACACATAGAACAGAATGTCGTCGTAGGTCGGAACCGGCCAGTAGTCGGCGGCCACGATCTCCTCCATGGCATCCACGGCGGCGCGCAGCGTATCCATAGCGGGAACGACCTCGTGTGCATACACATTGGCCTGCTCCTGGCCATCGAGGGCCTCGGCCTTCTGATGCACGGCGTCGAGCGCCTTAATGGAGTCGTTGATGGCAGTGATACCGTTGCAGAGCTTGTTGAGCGTATTCTGCTCGCACTGCATGGCGGCCTCGGCGCCGGCGGCGCGAATAGTCTCAAGGCCCTTAGCGACCTTGGTGGCATAGGCGGTAATGACCGGGCGATAGGTACGACGCGCCTCGCGAACCATCGTGGTAGCCTCGATGTTCATGAGCTTGTTGTACTTCTCGAGCTTGCAGTCGTAGCGGCACTGAGCCTCGGCCTTGGTCAGGACACCCGTCTCCTCGAAGAGCGCGATAGCCTTATCGGAAACAAAGGCGGGCAGGGCATCGGCCGTGGTCTTGTTGTTGGCAAGGCCGCGCTTCTCGGCCTCAATGGGCCACTCGTCGGAGTAACCGTCGCCGGAGAACAGGATGCGCTGGTGATCGGTCAACACCTTCTTGCAGTACTCGAGCGCGGCATCCTGGAACTCATCCTCGGGCGTACCCTCAAGCGCGTCGGCGAAGGACTTGAGCGACTTGGCCACGGCGGCATCGAGCACCAGGTTGGAGTCGGAGACGTTCTGTTCGGAGCCGCAGGCACGGAACTCGAACTTGTTGCCGGTGAAGGCAAACGGGGAGGTGCGGTTGCGGTCGGTGTTGTCCTGCATCAGCTTGGGCAGGGTATCGGCACCCAGGTCAAGCACGCCGCGCGTGGCATGGACGGAAGCCTTGCCATCGATGATCTTCTCGACGACCTCGGTAAGCTGGTCGCCCAGGAAGATGGACATAATCGCCGGAGGAGCCTCGTTGGCGCCCAGACGATGATCGTTGCCGGCCGAGGCAACGGAGGCACGCAGGAGCTCCTGATAGTTATCGACAGCCTCGATCACCGCGGTGAGGAAGACGATGAACTGCAGGTTGTCGAGCGGGGTGTCGCCCGGGTCGAGCAGGTTCTCGGATTCGGTGCCAAGCGACCAGTTGTTGTGCTTGCCCGAACCGTTGATGCCCTCGAAGGGCTTCTCGTGCAGCAGGCAGACCAAGTCGTGGCGGGAGGCGATGAGCTTCATCTTCTCCATCATGACCAGATTCTGGTCGATGGCCTCGTTGACCTCGCCATAGACAGGGGCGAGCTCATGCTGGCAGGGAGCGACCTCGTTGTGCTTGGTCTTGGCGGGAATGCCAAGCGCCCACAGCTCATCGTCCAGGTCCTTCATATAGGCCGAGACGGTGGGGCGGATAGCGCCAAAGTAGTGCTCCTCGAGCTCCTGGCCCTTGCAGGGAGCAGCGCCAAAGAGGGTGCGACCGGTGATGACCAGGTCCCTGCGCTTGCGGTAAGCGTCCTTCTTGATCAGGAAGTACTCCTGCTCATCGCCCACGGAAGGAACGACCTTCTTGGGGGTCTTGCCAAACAGCGCCAAAACGCGCTTGGACTCACGCGAGAGCGCAGTCATGGAACGCAGCAGCGGGGTCTTCTTGTCCAGGGCCTCACCCGTGTAGGAGCAGAAAGCCGTGGGGATGCACAGGACATCGTCCTTAATGAATGCGGGGCTAGTGGGATCCCAAGCGGTGTAGCCACGGGCCTCGAAGGTGGCACGCAGGCCGCCGTTGGGGAAGCTGGAAGCATCGGGCTCGCCCTGGATGAGGTTCTTGCCCGTAAACTTGGTAATGGCGGTGCCGTCGTGGTTGGGCTCGAGGAAGCTATCGTGCTTCTCGGAAGTAATGCCCGAAAGCGGCTGGAACCAGTGCGCGTAGTGCGTCGCGCCCTTGGAGATGGCCCAGACCTTCATAGCGTGAGCAACAGCGTTGGCCACATCCAGGTCGAGCGGCTCACCGTCCTCGAGGGTTGCAGCAAGGCGCTTCCAAATGTCCTTGGGGAGGTAGTCCTTCATGACTTCCTCCGAGAACACCATGGTCCCGAAGCGGTCAGTAAGTTCGGCCATACGGAACTCCCTTCGTATCGGCACCGCGTGAGAAGCGGTGTTGATTACTAACGAACGAGTCATAGCTTAGACTCGCCGTGTTTCCGCAACATTACCGTTATGTTGCTGTCGCGAAACCAATCAATGAGGTTACCGCATCGCGGCGGCGTTGCCACCCTCAACAGCCAATCAACTGTATAAATTGCAGACCTTTCCCCATGGTTTAAGGGTGGTCAATTTGGGATGGGGCTCTATTTACTGGTATTTCACATCAGATACCAGTCTTTATAGCCCCATCCTAGATTGACCGCCCTGTTATAGGGAATGCCGATAGCAAAGCATTTTCGATTGGTATCCCCGAATAGCGAGTGAAACTCCACCGTGACACAGCGGTGCTGTAGAATCCTTACAACACATCACACTATTACATATCTAGAGGAGCACGATATGCGCGTCGACGAGGTTTTTAAGCAGGCAGCATCCCAGGGCACCGCACCCGTTTCGTTTGAGATGTTCCCGCCCAAGGGCGAGCTTACCCTCGATACAGCTCGCGAAGTGGCAGGCAATCTGTGCAAGCTTTCGCCGAGCTTTGTCTCGGTCACCTGCTCAGCCGGCGGCTCGGGCAACGGTGCCACCACCGCCCCCATCGCGCATATGATTTCGAGCGAATTCGACACGCCCTCGGTGGCGCACCTCACCTGTGTGGGCCGTACCCACGCCGATATCGCCGCCAAGATCGATGAGTACCGCACCGCCGGCGTGGAAAACATCCTGGCTCTGCGTGGCGATCTCCCTGCCGGCGCGACCGAGGACGACAAGCCCGCCTCCGACTACGCCTACGCCCGCGACCTCATCCCCGAGCTCGTCGACGCCGGCTTTTGCGTGGGCGCCGCAGCCTACCCCGAGGGCCACATTGCCTGTGAGGATCTCAACCTCTCGGTCGAACACCTCAAGCAAAAACAGGACGCCGGCGCGAGCTTCTTTGTGACGCAGCTCTTCTTTGATAACGAGTGCTTCTACCGTTTTCGCGAGCTTGCCGACAAGGCCGGCATCACCGTGCCCATTACCGCGGGCATTATGCCGTTTATGGGCAAGTCGCAGATCAGCCGCATGGTCTTTATGTGCGGCGCGTCGCTGCCCTCCCCCGTCATCAAGATTCTCGCCAAGTACGAGAATGACCCCGAGAGCCTGCAGGCAGCTGGTGTAGATTATGCAGCCCGCCAGCTTTGCGACCTCAAGGAGCACGGCGCCGACGGCCTGCACCTGTACACTATGAACCGTCCTGCGATCGCCGCGACCATTATGGAGCGCCTGGGGTAATGGAAAAACCGCACATCGATACAACCGCTATCGAAGTGCCGGCCGACCTTGCGTCGCCGGCGCTTTACCGTGTCGATGCTGCACACCATCCCCGTGTCGACCGTGCCGAGATGCTGCGGTATCTGGGTTACGGCGGCCAGCAGATTGAGCCCGAGCTGTCACGACGTATTGAGCTTGTGGTCGAGCGTCTGGAACTGGACATTGAGCCCCGTGGCGTGCGCCGCGTGTTTGCCGTCGATGCCACGGGCGTGGACGAGCAGGGCAAGCCTTGCATCCGTCTAGTCGGCACCAACGTTGAGCTGCGAGGTCGCGATATCTATCGACATCTCAAAGATGCCCGCTTTGCCGCGCTCATGGCATGCACCCTCGGCATGGACGCCGAGCGTCGCCTGCGCACCACGGGAGCCCAACATCCCCTGGAGGGCGCCGTGCTCGACGCCGCGTGCTCCGCTTACGTGGAAGCCGCCGTTGAGCAAATGGACCAGCAGGTCAAGACGGACGCCGCCGTTCATGGGCTCGCCGGCAACTGGCGTTTTAGTCCCGGCTACGGCGACTGCCCGCTCTCGGCCCAGCGCTCGATCGTCAATGCGCTCAACGCCACGCGGCTCATCGGGCTTACCGTCACACCCACTAGCCTGCTCATGCCCACCAAAAGCGTGACCGCGGTGATCGGCCTATTCGACGGCGAAGTCCACGACGCCCAGAGCCGCCCCACCTGCAATATCTGCCGCATGCGCGAGCACTGCCGCTTCCGTGCCGCCCACACCACCTGCTATTCCAGCCATTAGGAGCCCCCGATGTTTACTCCGCTTATCACTCATGATCTGGACGGTGCTGCGCTGGCGGCACCTGTCAATGCTGCGCGCTGCAACGGCGCTGCATACAAGACGCGCACGATCGACGATCTGCGCATTAAGGACGATCGCCTGCGTGCGGCCATCGAAGGCACGGGACATCTGCTGTTCGACGGCGGCATGGGCACCATGTTGCAGGCCGCTGGCATGAAGGCGGGCGCCCTGCCCGAGCTGCTCAACTTTGAGGAACCCCAGGTCATTACCGACATTCAGCGTCAGTACGTCGAGGCCGGCTGCGACGTGATCACCGCCAACACCTTTG